>NZ_CEYNSH010000066.1:0-1307 GCF_982872775.1 Psychrosphaera sp.
AGACTTTACCTACATCGACGACATCGTCGAGGGTATTTTGAGGGTTGCAGACTTAATTCCAGAGCCAGACCCTAACTGGCAAGCAGAATCGGCAAGTCCTAAATCAAGCTCGGCCCCGTACCGCATTTATAATATCGGTAATGGTCAGGCTGTAAAATTGATGGATTTTGTTAATGAGTTAGAAAGTGCACTTGGTATTCCAGTTAAGAAAAATATGATGCCGATGCAACCAGGCGATGTGTATAAAACATGGGCAGATACAGAAGACTTGTTTGAAGCAACAGGTTATCAGCCTCAAACTTCAATAAAAGACGGCGTTAAACACTTCGTTGATTGGTACAAAGAATATTACAAGTTATAGGAAATTAAACGTTGAAAAAATATAAAATCGCAGTCGCAGGGACAGGGTACGTCGGCCTTTCAAATGCCATGTTGTTAGCACAACACAATGATGTTATTGCCGTTGATATTGTTGAAGAAAAGGTAACGATGTTGAATGAAGGCAAAAGCCCCATTGTGGACGCAGAAATTAGTGACTTTTTGACGAACAAAGACCTGAGCTTCACTGCGACTACTGACGCTGAAGCAGCATACAAAGACGCTGATTTTGTGGTTATTGCGACGCCGACGGACTATGACGTCAAAACCAACTACTTTAATACAAAGTCTGTAGAAGCCGTAATTAATAAAGTTAGTGAAGTAAATCCTGATGCAATTATGGTCATTAAATCGACCATTCCAGTTGGCTTTACTGCGCAAATTAAAGAACAGCTTAACAATGAACAAATTATCTTTTCACCAGAGTTTTTACGTGAAGGAAAAGCGCTACACGATAATCTTTACCCATCACGTATAATTGTCGGTGAACAGTCTGAACGTGCCCAGACCTTTGCCAACTTGTTGGCCCAAGGTGCGTTGAAAGAAAATCCAGATGTATTATTAACAAACTCTACAGAAGCCGAAGCCATTAAGCTGTTTTCCAATACCTATTTGGCGATGCGTGTGGCTTACTTTAATGAGTTAGACAGTTATGCTCAAATAAACGGACTTAATACAAAAGAGATTATAAAAGGTGTGAGTCTCGATCCGCGAATTGGTGATCATTATAACAACCCTTCCTTTGGCTACGGTGGCTATTGTTTGCCAAAAGACACGAAACAACTTCTTGCTAACTTTGACCAAGTGCCGCAAAACTTGATTCGAGCTATCGTTGATGCGAACACGACACGTAAGGATTTTGTTGCTGACTCAATTATCGCCAAACAACCCAAAGTGGTTGGTATGTATAGGCTGATCATGAAGGCAGG
>NZ_CEYNSH010000066.1:1407-9162 GCF_982872775.1 Psychrosphaera sp.
AATAAAACCCTCTTTGCTCAAGCAATGACCAAAGTGTAAGCCGTTACGAATAATTACACTTTGGTCGTACTATTTCTCTGTAAAATTAGCTAAAATGCCCGATTGGTATAAATTTTCATTCTAAAGAACACAGGGTATAATGACTGTCTACTTATTAGCTCCTATTTTTACAGCCTTGGCAATTGTCTTTTTAAGGCCGTTAGCTAATGCACTTGATCTTATCGATGTACCGAATCACCGTAAACATCATTATGGTGATATACCTCTCACAGGTGGAATAGCAGTTTTTTTGTCGTTTACTTTTGTTCTTGTCAACCAAGGTTTTTTTGAACCTCCTTCAACCCAAAACCAAGTCTTTTTCATGTGCTTCTTATTTGTCATATTCATTGGTGTATTGGATGATATGTATGACTTGAGTGTACTCACACGTTTGGTTGGGCAACTTTTAGTTTCACTTCTATTCGTCTTTGGAACAGATATATACATATCACAATTAGGCGTTTTATTTGGCAGCGAACCCGTAGTTTTGAGTCATACAGTTGGAGCGACACTAACGGTTTTAGCTATTATGGCAGCGATGAATATATTTAATATGATAGACGGAATGGACAGTGTGCTAGCGACTGTATCTGTAACTATATTCTCTACATTGGCTGGTCTATTTTTCCTAGCAGGTAATGACTTTTATTTTGTAGTTAGCTCTTCCCTTGTACTAATTATGTTAGCTTTCTTAATGTTCAATATTCTCCCCCTTGCAAAGTTTAGATACAAAGCTTTTATGGGAGATGCTGGCTCAATGTTGATTGGGCTTATTATTATTTGGTTATTAATAGAAGGCTCTCAGGGAGTTCATGGTCAACAAGCGTTTTCTCCAGTATTAGCACTATTTTTAATCGCACTACCATTAATGGATATGGTTGCTATTATCTTTAGAAGAATTTACCGCAATACATCACCCTTTAGAGCCGATCATCAGCATATTCATCATATTTTGGTCAGAAGTGGAAAGTCGACTTTTAAATCAAAGGTTATAATCCCGACTATGTCTTGCTTTGGGATAACAATTGGACTTTTCCTCAACTACAATCTTAACAACTGGATGTTTGAAGCATTTTTGGTATTGTTTGTAACTTACATGTTGTTCACTAACCATATAATCAAAAGAATAAAATCAAATTCATGAAAAAATTAGCAACATCTCTTATTACCATGTTTGTTCTCTCGGGCTGCTCGGCGTTTTCATATCAGCCACAAACTGAAAGATTAATTAGTGACGCTCACAGTAAAATAGGCCAGTCTAATCAAGTGATAGGCGCCAAGAGTTTACCGCAAACAATATCTGTTGGAAGTGAGTTTGAGTTAGACGGATCACCTATCCGAGTGACTGAAAAATATACCTCAGCACTAGGCTTGATTTGTTTCAAACTTACCTCACCAAGCCCACAACCAGCCAACAGAAAATTCATCAATAAAAAGGTGTGTCAAAACGGTTCTGACTGGATTGTCCTGCAAGGATTGGCAAAGGTGAAAGAGGGAGCAGAATAAATGAGCAACGCTAACCGTTTAAAGACGTTAAAAGGCGCGGTAATCGCTTTTTTATTAATGGGCTTGTTGAGTTCAAATGCTTATGCGGCCTTGAATGTAAGCCAATTACCGTCTGCATTGGCTAAGAACAAACAAAACCAAGCCCAGACAGAACAAACACAAAACATTCGTCGTTCTAATCGTCAGAATACAACGATTTTTGATGATGAGAGCCAAAATAATCGTCTGCCAAAAGGTCAGGAGTTGTCCTCGGCTGACATAGCCGCTGGCCGTATGGCATTGAGGCAAGGTGTACTTTTACCAGGTGAAGTGCCAATTTCCGAATTACTCCCTAAAGTGAGTGGGGAAGCGCCACCACCTTATGCAGCGAACCTCTTTGCAGGTGGTTATGAAACAGAGCGCCTAGATGGCTTAAATGAAAACTATTTGATTGCGGTCGGTGACAAAGTTTCAGTTTGGATATGGGGAGCGGTAAGCTTTAACTCCGTGTTAACCGTAGATAATCAAGGCAATATTTTTATTCCGAATATTGGCCCAGTAAGACTGAAGGGCGTACCTGCAGGTACTGTCAACAAAGTTGTCACTTCTAAAATCAAATCGATTTATAAAAACAACATCAGTGTGTACGTCAATTTATTATCTGCAACCCCTGTTTCTGTGTATATCGCGGGTAGTGTTGTAAGGCCGGGGCAATATGCGGGTTTACCAACAGATACGGTGCTCTATTACCTAAAGCGCGCTGGTGGTGTAGATACAGATCGTGGTAGTTACCGTGATATTAGAGTGATGAGAAATGGTGAAGTCGTATCAAAAATTGATTTATATGATTTCGTTGAAAACGGCACTATCGACAATTTAACCTTTAAAGATAAAGACACCATCTTGGTTGGCGAGCAAGGTCCGGTTGTTGACGTTTACGGTCACGTTAAAAAGCCATTCCGATTCGAATTTGAGTCAGAGTCCATTAAAGGTAGCGAGTTACTTAATCTTGCAAAGCCGATGGCTGATACAACGCATGTTCTTATTCAGGGTACTCGTCAAAGTGGCCCATTTTCAACTTATCTGACGGTCAACGAGCTGAAGGGTTTTGAAGTACGCAGTGGCGACAAGTTATTATTCAAAGAAGACCAACGCCCACAAGTGTATGATATCGAAGTCGCTGGGAGTTATTTAGGTCCGTCATTTTATACAGTCACTGCGAGCACTCGTTTACACGATATCTTGAGTCATATTCCGGTCGATCCTAAATTAGCTGATCATAAGTCTGTTTATCTATTAAGAAAAAGCGTCGCTGAAGAGCAACGTCGTATTCTTGAACAATCTCTTGAGCGCCTAGAACGAACCGTATTTTTCTCGCCATCTTCTTCAACAGGTGAAGCAAGTATAAAGGCGCAAGAGGCTAAACTGATCAGTGACTTTATTGAACGCGCTCGTAAGATTCAGCCTATTGGTAAAGTCATAGTGTCAGATGGTGAAAAAGTCGCTAATGTTACCTTAGAGCAGGGCGACGTTATCATGATCCCACACAAAACGGACTTGATTCAGATTGGTGGTGAGGTCATGGTTCCTCAAGCATTAGTATTCAATGAAGAGGCTTCTCTGCAAGATTATGTTGCCTGGTCTGGTGGTTTTAGTAATCGCGCCGACAAAGACGTAGCAGTGATTGTTCGTGCCAATGGTTTAACCCAAATTGTTGACTCAGACTCGGATGCTCCTTTGCAAGCGGGTGACAAGGTGATCATCATGCCTAAAGTCGAAACCAAGGTCATGCAAGCGGTTAAAGATATTACCCAAATCCTATTCCAATTGGCCGTTACAGCTAACGCGATAGATTAAAATGGCAAAGGTCAAAAAAAGGTCATTGTTTGAGCTTTGGCAGAGCGTGATATTCGCTCTGCTTTTGCGTCATATCCAAAGTAAATTCAGCGATAAGCTAGGCTTGGCTTGGCTAGTTGCTCAGCCAGTCATATTTATCGTTGCTTTGGGTACACTGCGAGGTCGAATGGAAGGCGGAGAAGTCCATGGTCTTCCTCCTTTTGTTTTCATGCTTTTGGGCTTCGTAACGGTTCTACAGTTTATTCAAGGCTGGAGTGCAGTGTCTAATTGTATGCGTAAGGACAAGCCACTTTATGCCTTTCGCCAGGTACAGCCTATCTCAAGTGTTGCCGCTGCAGTTGTCATCGAGTTCGTGACATTCATTCTTATCATGCTGGTATTGTCTTACATTGCCGTTTTGATGGGAGATGGTACGGACATTGATGACCCATTGTTTTTAGTCATCTACATGATAGAGATCCAAATATTGTCTTATGGCTTGGGAATGATTTTTGGTATTTTTAAGTTCTATATTAAACAACTTAAAGAGCTGGAAAGTATGTTGCGAAGGCCTTTGATATTTATATCAGGGACTTTCTTCTCCTTAAATGACATGCCTAAAGAGGCTTGGCCGTATCTTGATTGGAACCCATTACTACACGGTATCGAATTGAGCCGAAATGCCGTCAACAGTGGCTTCCCTTTGGCGTCTTCAATTAGCCCGACTTATTTACACATCTCGACATTAACCATGGTGTTTATGGGGCTGTCAATTTATTTTGTATTGTGGAAAAAGGCTATTAGTCGATGATAAAACTTGAAAACCTAACTAAATTTTATCGTTCGGCCCTTGGCGATCAGTATATCTTTAAAGATCTCAACTTCGAGTTTCCAGAAGGGCATAATATTGCCATTCTTGGTCGCAATGGCGCGGGTAAATCAACTTTGTTTAGATTATTGGCTGGCAGTGAGTACCCTAATTCTGGTCGAGTGATTTCTGACAAAGCTATTTCCTGGCCCGTTGCTTTAGCGACAGGCGTCCACCCACAAATGACAGGGGCGGAAAATACCAAATTTATTGGCCGTGTAAACGGTGTGGAAGATCTAAGTGGATATGCCGCTAAAGTGAGGCAATTTTCAGAACTGGGTAAAAAATATGATTTGCCAGTTCGGACATACTCAAGCGGGATGCGTTCCAAACTTGTTTTTTCTTTATGTGTTTCAATAGATTTTGATATCTACTTGATTGATGAGGCAACGTCAGTTGCAGACCCAAAGTTTAGGAAAAAAGCCAAAAAAGCCTTACATGACAAGAGTAAGACGGCCAATGTGATCATGGTTTCTCACGAGCTCGAAGAAATTAGACACTTTTGTGATAGCGCAGTGGTAATCGATGAGGGTGAACTGACCTTTTATTCTGATTTGGAAGCGGGAATAGAGGCGTATCAAGGACTTTAATGTGAAAAAAGATATCGAAGAATTAGAACAGCGTTTCAAAGAATTAAAAACGAAGCACTCAGAATCAGATTGGAATGATGTAACATATTTAATGGATTTGGCTACAAAGCTGGAGACGACGGACATGCCGCTAGCCTACCGCGTCGCTCAACACGCAAAATCATTAAACTCGGACAATCAAGATGCTGTCAATTTATATGAACGTTTAAGAGCGAAAGTCAAAGCACAATTCCCTGGGGTGTTTACAATGACCTCGAAAGAAACAAAATTAAAAAAAGCATTAAGTAATATAAATATGGATAAAAAAGTCGTCCAAGAAAAAGCAACAGGCACCTTTAAAACAGTTAAAAAGAAACTGAAAAAAAGCCCAGTCATAGGTTTTGTGTTTATTCCGTGGTTTTTGTTTTCATTTTACTTAACGTTTATCGCGACTGAGCGATACGAAAGTATTGCGCAAATTATCGTAAAACAGCCTGATACCGTGGCTGCGCCCATTCCTGAAATGGCGTTGTTTAGTGGTTTAGGCGGAAGTTCTGATGGTGCGCTGGTTCAAGCCTATATTTACTCAGCAGATCTTATCGAGTACTTAAAACTCAATACTGATATCGTTAGCCATTATACCGATACCAACGTCGACTTTTTCAGTCGGTTACCAAGCGACTACGAAAAAGAAGAGTTTTACGAGTTCTATCAAAAACACGTCACCGTTGAGATAGATGCCGCTTCTCAAATCATTAGTATAGGCGTACAGGGATTCACCCCTGAATTTGCTCAATCCCTTAACGAGCAAATTGTCGATCGCACCGAGTGGTACATAAACTCAATAAGCCAGAAGCTAGCAGAACAACAACTTATTTTTATTAACGAAGAACATGAGCGTATTAGTACTAAGTTTGCTGATGCTCGTAAAGCCTTACTGAATTTCCAAGAGAAGTACAACTTATTAAACCCTGAAGCCGAAGGGTCGGCAATGCAAAGTATTACTTATGGACTTGAGAACCAAATAGTCAGTAAAGAAACGGAGCTGTTGGCATTACGAAGAGTAATGAGTGATGACTCTGTTGAAGTTCAGAAAGCTAAAAATCAACTACAAGCATTGAAGTCGCAATTAATGTCAGAAAGAGCAAAATTGTCGACTTCTTCTAGTGATGAAGATATTCCAGTCAGCCAAATTATGGCCCGTTTTCAGGAATTGAAGGTTAACGTAGAAATCGCTTTAAAATCATTTACTTCGTCTTTGATGTTAATCGAAAAGGCGAGGGTAGAAGTCTATCAACAAGTAAAATACTTGGTTACGGTGCAAAAACCGGTAGAACCACAGAAGACGGCGTACCCAAAAGTTTGGTACAATATTTTGTTATTTGGCTTTGTTGCACTTATTGCATACGGTATCTGTCGAATTGTATTAGCAACAGTCAAAGAGTTAGGTTAGTTCAAAGGAATATAAATGAAAAAAGGTATTATTTTAGCGGGTGGCAGTGGCACTCGTCTTTATCCTCTTACCAAGGTGGTCAGCAAGCAGTTGATGCCTATATACGACAAACCAATGATCTTTTATCCGATTTCGACATTAATGATGGCGGGAATTAAAGATATTCTGATCATTTCGACTGAAATGGAACTACCTCGCTTCCAAGAATTATTAGGCGATGGCTCAGACTGGGGGATTCAAATCTCTTATACGGTTCAACCTAGCCCAGACGGATTGGCACAAGCCTTTATTCTTGCGGAAGACTTTTTAGAGGGGCAAGGGGCAGCACTCGTGTTAGGCGACAACCTTTTCTACGGGCATGACCTACCTAAATCTTTATTAAATGCGGCAGATAAAGGCAAAGGCGGGACTGTCTTTGGTTACCACGTGGCAAATCCGACTGCATACGGCGTGGTTGAATTTGACGCTGACGGCAAAGCCATTTCGATTGAAGAAAAGCCAGAAAAGCCAAAATCAAACTATGCGGTTCCAGGCTTATACTTCTTTGATGAGCGTGTTGTTGAATTTGCAAAGGAAGTCAAACCTTCTGCGCGCGGCGAACTCGAAATTACCGATGTCATCGAACGTTATTTAGAGCTAGGCGATCTCAATGTAGAAATTATGGGGCGCGGTACAGCTTGGCTAGACACTGGTACTCATGACTCGTTATTACAAGCAGCCGAGTTTATCGAGACCATCGAAAAGCGTCAGGGCCTTAAAGTTTGTTGCCCTGAAGAAGTTGCCTTCCGCCAAGGTTTTATTGATGAAGCAAAAATCCGCGAAATTGCGGCGCCATTAGTGAAAAGTGGTTATGGCAAATACCTTCTCAACTTATTAGATAATAAAGTTTTTTAAAATGAAATTTATAGAAACAGCAATCCCAGATGTAAAAATCATCGAACCAAGTGTCTTTGGCGATGAGCGTGGCTTTTTTATGGAAACGTTTCGTGTTCCATTATTCAACGAAAATTGTGGCGAACGTGTGTTTGTTCAAGATAACCACAGTAAGTCTTCGCAAGGTATTTTAAGAGGTTTGCATTATCAAACCGAAAACACTCAAGGTAAATTGGTCCGTGTAGTATCTGGTGAGGTTTATGACGTTGCAGTAGATATGCGTAAAGACTCAGCCACCTTCGGTAAATGGGTTGGTGTGTTGTTATCAGCAGAAAATAAGCGTCAATTATGGGTGCCAGAAGGCTTTGCTCATGGCTTTTATGTCACCAGTGAAAGTGCAGAGTTTGTTTACAAATGTACAGATTACTACAACCCAAATGCTGAAGTGTCGCTTCGTTGGGACGACCCAACATTAAACATTGACTGGCCACTGGTAAATGGCGAAAAACCAAGCTTATCTGCCAAAGATGAAGTGGGTTTATTATTTGCCGACGCGCCGACGTTTTAATAGCGTTTTAACAGTATTTAAAAAGAATTAGCAGAATTATGAGTAAAACAATTTTAGTAACAGG
>NZ_CEYNSH010000067.1:0-9136 GCF_982872775.1 Psychrosphaera sp.
ATTACTACTCTATGCAAACTAAACTCCCATCGCGCTTCCGTGCACAGTACGTAAATCAATCCCTATACTAAAAGTGTCAGTGGCTAAAAGTAAATCCAAATCTTTCGCAAATTTACATTTTTTTACAAACTAATTTATAACCAATTGATGTAGAAAGAGAGATTTTTGCCGATAGAGAAAATAACCATAAATGTAATTTTGAGTTTTTAAAATTATTGATACACTTGCTCTCAGACAAGCCTAAGATTGATTTCTTACGTATAAAATTGACCAGCAATCAATAAAATTAACAAAATGTAGGGTGAAATGACCAATAACTCAGAATCAAAACCAACGCTCGAATCAGAAAGCCCTATTGAAAAGGGTGAACAAACAGAACAGGCAGAAAAAACGACTCCACAAAGTGAAGAGTTAAAACAAGAGTCTGTATTACCAGCACAACGCAGAGCAGGCTTCTTCAAGCGTCTTGCGGCGATGGTTTATGACTGGTTGGCGGTAATCGCTTTGGCTATGTTGGTAACGATTGTTAATTTGATTGTTGTTCATCAGCTAAGTAAGTACGGAGTGATCGATATGACAGGTTATACAGATCCCTCTGCGTATTTGAATGGTCAAATATGGTTTCAAATTGAGCTAGTTTTGTGGGTTTGGTTGTTTTATGCATGGTTTTGGCATGATGGTGGTCAAACAATAGGAATGCGAGCGTGGCGCTTAAAACTACAACGGGTTGATGGAAAGCCTTTGGAGCTCAAACGAGCGATGCTGCGGGCTCTGTACTCAGTGTTTGGGCTGGGTAATTTACTGGTTTTGTTTACCCCAAAAACCAAGTTGGCGGTGCAAGACAAGCTGACCCAAACAGAGATGATTGTTCTAACGAAAGAACAAAATAAACAAATCTACCTACGTGGTATTGAAGATCCAGAGCGCTAATTGCGCTCTGGATTATTTTATTTACTTTAGAATATACCCAATACTTTTGGGTTCTTACTTATCAACAAAGTGCACCATTGGATAAAGTATTTACTTAGCCTTTTTCGTAAGTAAATGAATGGCGATCAAACAGAACATTAAGGTCGGTGCAAACGCCCCCAACACGGCTGGCAATTCATAAACCAAAGACATCGACCCAAATACTCTATCGACCAAGAAAAATGAAAAGCCGGTAAGGATACCTAAGATGATTCTCGCACCCATGGTCACAGAACGCAGTGGACCGAATATAAATGACAAGGCCAACAATAGCATTACCGCGACGTTGATAGGTTGAAATAACTTACGCCATAGCGCCAGCTCGTAGCGACTGGCATTTTGCTCGTTGCGCTCCAAATAATTCAAATAGTCGACGAGTTCACTCAAAGCCATGCGCTCTGGTTTAACTGAAACAATACCCAGTTTATCTGGGGCCAAATCGGTCGGCCATGGATAAGTTGCTAGATATTGTGTCTCTATATTTTTATCGCGCCATTCTTTTATGGTTACATTTGAAAGTAACCATTGACCGTTTTCAAACTCACCAAAATCGGCGGTCATTTGGGTTTTCAACTTAAGGTCTTCGTCAAAGTCAAACACTGAAACTTGGACTAGTTGACCTGATTCAGTCACTTCTTTGATATTAACAAACGCATCGGTATCTTTTGCCCAAACCCCTTGTTCGGCTGAGTAGACTTGACCACCTGAGATAGCCTGAGTTTTGATTTCTTTGGCTTTTTGAACAGAAGCAGGTACGCCCCATTCAGAAAATACCATCATGATTAAAATAAGCACGGTGCTGGCTTTGAGAACAGCGCTGACGACGTTTGCTTTAGAGAGGCCAACCGCTTGCATCACCACAAGCTCAGAGTTGGTCGCTAACGCTCCTAAACCAACCAAACCGCCAATCATGGCTGCCATTGGGAAGAATGCTTCTAAATCTTGTGGAATTAAGAACAATGCATACAAGCCAGCTGTAACGGCAGTAAAATCTGCACGGCCGATGTATTTGAGTTGTTCAATAAAACGAAATAGGGTACTGATACCAACCAAAATACCAAGCGTCACCGCAATTGAGCTAATCACTGTTTTGCCAATGTAGCGGTCAATAATGGACATATTTAACACTGCTTATGCTCCTTTTACGCTGGCGTTTTTGTTTGGTTTTTTATCAAGCCAAAAACGGCGGAGTTTGCCGCCAGTAGAGCGGTCGCGCATTAACAACATAACTGCAGTACTCAGGCCAATTAAATGAATCCACCACAGACCAACTGACTGAGGTATTTTGCCATCTTCTAACGCTGATTTGGCAAGCAGCAATAAGATGTAATATGCAAAAAAGATCGCGAGTCCCGGCATTATTTTACCAAATCGACCTTGGCGTGGGTTAACCGAACTAAGTGGTACCGCAATCATAGCCAGAATTGGTATGGTTAGAGGAATTGCAATTCGCCATTGGAATTCGGCTTTGGCCTCTAAGTCATCTGATTGCATCAATTGCATAGTGGACTGAGCTGCAAAGTTACGACTTTTTTGCTCTACTGCTTGGTCTTCCATCAGAATTTGGTATTTAGAAAAGTTAAGGCGTTGTGGGTTTTCACCTTCTTCAAAGTAATAACGGTGCCCAGCTGAAAGCTCTAGGTCTTGGCGACCACTAGGCAAGTCTTTTAGTACACCCGTTTGAGCATAAACCACACTTTGCACACCCATTTCCGAACCTTGAGCAACAAAGACTTTTTTCATTTCAGAACTATCACGGGTGATATCGTGAACGAAAACAACGGAGTCACCAGTACCCGCTTTTTGAAAGCGTCCTTCTGTTAGTGTCGATAACACACCGTCAGCGGCGGCGTTTTCTTTTACTTGATACTCATATTCTGCGGCCATTGGTGCAAGGTATAGGCTCACACTGCCACCAATAATAGCAACGACGGTAGCAAATATTAACGTTACGCGAGTTACGTACCATTCTGAGATACCTGTGGCTTTTAAAACACTCATTTCGTGGTCGGTATAAAGCCTGCCATAAGCCAACATCACACCCAAAAATACACTGAGAGGAAGAATAATTGCTGCTAATTGCGGAAAGCGCAGGCCAATAATCGAGGCAACTAAATAACCTGGTATTTTACCCTCTGACGCGTCGGCCAAAACACGGACAAAGGTTTGGCTCATGAAAATACTCATCAGCACAATAAAAACCGCTATTTGAGACTTAAAAACCTCAGCGGTTAAATAACGTAAAATTATCACTCACAAACCTTATAAAACTTGTACTTTTACTGGAATAATGCCGATTTTTGAGTAAACTTCTTATTTTTGTAAGAAAACTTTTTTATAGCAGACTAAACTCATGCTATAACAATCGGTCACTTAGTCTAATTCGACTTAAAGAATAGTCAAAAACGACCATTAGAGTCGGTTAAAGCTTGATTATAATGGTAAACCAGCGAAAGACCGATTGAAAATTTATATTTAGGCGATTTTTATTTTTCAGCCCGAATTTTGGAGAGATCATGGAATTTAGTGTAAAAAGCGGCAGTCCAGAAAAGCAACGTAGTGCTTGTATCGTAGTAGGTGTTTACGAACCTCGTCGTCTTTCTCCGGTTGCAGAACAATTAGATCAAATCAGCGAAGGCTATATTAGTAACTTGTTACGCCGCGGTGATTTGGAAGGGAAACCAGGCCAAGTCTTGTTATTGCACCACGTACCAAACGTGTTGAGTGAGCGAGTATTATTGGTTGGTTGCGGTAAAGAGCGTGAATTAAACGAACGCCAGTACCGTCAAATAATCAAGAAAACCATTGATACATTAAACGAAACAGGCTCAATGGAATCTGTGTGTTTTCTAACTGAAATGCACGTAAAAGGCCGCGATACTTATTGGAAAGTTCGCCAAGCCGTTGAAGCAACGATGGATAGCTTGTACAGCTTTAATCAGCTTAAGAGTAAAAAAGACGAAGCGCGTCGTCCACTTCGCAAATTGGTATTTAACGTTCCAACGCGTCGTGAATTACCACTTGGTGAGAGCGCAATTGAGCATAGCTTGGCCATTTCTAATGGTTCAAAAATGTGTCGTGACGTAGCAAACATGCCACCAAACATTTGTAACCCAGCCTATCTTGCTGAGCAAGGTAAGACATTAGAAGAGTTCGACAATGTGTCGGTAAGTGTTGTTGATGAAGCGCAAATGGCCGAGTTAGGAATGAACTCATACCTAGCTGTTGGTCGCGGAAGTGACAACGAATCTATGATGACCATTATCGATTACAAAGGCGGTAATGAAGGTGACGCACCAATCGTTCTTGTTGGTAAAGGTCTAACCTTTGATTCTGGTGGTATCTCAATCAAACCATCGGCGCAAATGGACGAAATGAAATACGACATGGGTGGTGCGGCCGGTGTTTTGGGTGCGATGCGTTCTCTTGTTGAGCTTGGCCTACCAATTAATGTTATTGGTGTATTGGCTGGTTGTGAAAACATGCCGGGCAGTAAAGCCTACCGTCCAGGTGATGTATTAACGACGATGTCTGGCAAAACCGTTGAAGTACTTAATACGGACGCAGAGGGCCGCTTAGTATTATGTGATGCGCTAACTTATGTAGAGCGATTTGATCCAGAGTTGGTTGTTGACGTGGCAACGTTAACTGGTGCTTGTGTGGTTGCATTAGGTAAACATGCATCTGGCTTAATGAGTAGCCATAATCCACTAGCACACGAGTTACTGAATGCTTCTGAGCAATCGGGTGACCGTGCATGGCGTTTGCCATTATGGGACGAGTATCAAGACCAGCTAGAGAGTCCATTTGCAGACTTTACCAATTTAGGTGGCCGTGACGCGGGAACCATAACGGCAGCGTGTTTCTTGTCTCGATTCACCAAAAAGTACAATTGGGCACACTTAGATGTTGCAGGTACTGCTTGGCAAAGTGGTGCAAACAAAGGTGCAACAGGTCGTCCCGTGCCAATGTTAACGCAATTCTTAATGAATCGTGCAGGTGTTGGTGTCGAGCACTAGCCGATTAGCCCACATCGTTAATTAAGAGGTAAAATCGACAGAATTGAGTTCATTATTTTGCTAGAATTGGTCAGCAAAGTAGACTTGTGATGTTGGTTTTACCACTCATCAAATTATTAAAGTAAGTTGGTCCGTTTATGAACGTCATTTTTTGGTTATTGTCAGAGCAACACAAATTGCCTGAGACAGCGACCGAGCATGAGGTGAAATCTCATTGGCATTATGCCTGTGTTTTAACGGCCGACTTATATCGACAGCACAAAAAAGTGCTACTTGGCGTTCAAGATCAAGACCATGCTCATCAAATCGATGAGTGGTTGTGGCAGTTTCAAGCAAATCGCTTTATTCCACACAATCTACCAGGAGAAGGGCCACATTACGGCACGCCTGTTGAGATCAATTGGCAACCAAGCCAACAACGACGCCAGTGTTTTGTAAATACGTGTGAGCAAGTACCAACGTACTTAAAGCAGTTAAAGGGAATAACCGAATGGCACGACTTTGTGCCGCATGATGAGGCCGGTAAGGCCGCTGCTCGAGAGCGATACAAAGCCCTAAAACAAGCGGGTTATGAAATCACAACCCAGCCAATTCCAGACTCAATCGTTTAAACGAATACAACATTTTCAAAGGCTATTATCATCATGGATAAAACCTATAATCCTAGCGACATAGAACAATCTTTATACCAAGACTGGGAAAACAAAGGCTACTTTAAGCCAAGCGGTAAAGGCGACAGCTATAGCATCGTCATTCCACCACCAAACGTAACGGGTAGCCTACATATGGGCCACGCCTTCCAGCACACCATCATGGATGCGTTGACACGTTATAAGCGTATGGATGGTTTCAATTCTTTATGGCAAGTGGGTACTGACCACGCGGGTATCGCAACGCAAATGGTTGTAGAGCGCAAGCTTGCAGCCGAAAACCAACCTTCGCGCACTGAAATGGGCCGTGAAGCCTTCATCGACAAAGTATGGGAATGGAAAAACGAATCAGGCGGTACGATTACGTCGCAAATGCGTCGTTTAGGTAATTCGGTAGACTGGGATCGTGAGCGTTTTACCATGGACCCAGGTTTGTCTAAAGCCGTTGAGAAAGTATTCGTTGATTTATACAACGACGATTTAATCTACCGTGGTAAGCGTTTGGTTAACTGGGATCCTAAATTACAAACGGCGATTTCAGACTTAGAAGTAGAAAACAAAGATAAAAAAGGCCATATGTGGCATTTCCGTTATCCATTAGCGGATGGCCAAAAAACGGCAGATGGCAAAGATTACTTAGTAGTAGCGACGACTCGTCCAGAGACTTTATTAGGTGATACAGCGGTTGCTGTTAATCCTGAAGATGAGCGTTACAAAGATTTAATTGGCAAACACGTTATGTTGCCATTGGTGAATCGCCGTATTCCAATCGTTGGCGACGAACACGCTGATATGGAAAAAGGCACTGGCTGTGTAAAAATCACGCCAGCTCACGACTTCAATGACTATGAAGTGGGCAAGCGTAATCAACTACCAATGATCAACGTGTTGAACTTCACAGGCCATATTCGTAACGAAGCCGAAGTATTTAATACAAATGGTGAAGTCAGTGATGTGTACTCAACTGACCTTCCAGAAGAGTTCCAGGGCTTAGAGCGTTTTGCCGCTCGTAAAGCGACCGTGGCAGCGATGGAAGGTTTGGGCCTACTTGATGAAATCAAAGAACATGACTTAACGGTTCCTTATGGTGACCGCGGTGGCGTTGTTATTGAGCCGATGCTAACGGACCAATGGTACGTTCGTGTTGAGCCTATGGCGAAAGTAGCCACAGAAGCGGTTCAAAATGGCGACATCGAGTTTGTTCCTAAGCAATACGAAAACATGTACTTCGCCTGGATGCGCGACTTACAAGACTGGTGTATCTCTCGTCAGTTATGGTGGGGTCACCGAATTCCAGCTTGGTATGACGAGTCTGGCAAAGTATACGTTGGCGCGAGCGAAGCCGAAGTTCGTAAAGAACACGGTTTAGGCGATGACGTTGTGTTACGTCAAGACGACGATGTACTGGACACTTGGTTCTCATCAGCGCTTTGGACCTTCTCTACAATGGGTTGGCCAGACAATTTAGAAGATCTTAAAACTTTCCACCCAACTGACGTGTTGGTGACTGGTTTTGACATCATTTTCTTCTGGGTTGCGCGTATGATCATGATGACCATGCACTTCATCAAAGACGAAGACGGTAAACCACAGGTTCCATTTAAAACGGTTTACGTTACGGGTCTAATTCGTGATGAAAACGGTGACAAGATGTCGAAGTCAAAGGGTAACGTTATTGACCCACTAGACATTATCGATGGTATTGGGCTAGAGGACTTAGTGACTAAGCGTACTAGCAACATGATGCAAGATAAGATCGCCGCCAAGATCGAAAAGAGTACTCGCAAACAGTTCCCTGATGGTATGGCACAAAGCGGTACTGATGCATTGCGTTTCACGCTTTCTGCATTAGCATCGACTGGACGTGACATCAGTTGGGACATGAAGCGTCTTGAAGGTTACCGAAACTTCTGTAATAAGTTATGGAATGCGAGCCGCTATGTATTAATGAATACGGAAGAGCACGATTGTGGTCGTGAGCTGGCACTTGATAGTGCAGAGCTTGAGTTTTCTTTGGCGGACCGTTGGATTCGCAGTCAGCTGCAACAAACCGTCGAAACGGTTCGTGGTCACTTAGACGCTTATCGCTTTGACTTGGCTTCAAGTGCAATGTACGAGTTCACTTGGAACCAATTCTGTGACTGGTATTTAGAACTAACTAAACCAGTTATCTTCAAAGGGTCAGAAGCGCAGCAACGTGCAACTCGTAAGACGTTGGTTGATGTACTTGAAACGCTACTTCGCTTGATGCATCCAATCATGCCATTTATCACTGAAACAATTTGGCAAAAAGTAGCTCCACTAACGGCTGCTGGTGCCAACAAAGCAGACAGCATCATGTTGAGTGCATTCCCAACGGTTGAGCAAAGCCAAATTGACGAAAAAGCAATGGCCGATGTTGAGTGGTTAAAACAGTTTATCGTTGTCGTGCGCAACATTCGTGGTGAAATGGACTTGTCTCCGAACAAGCCAATCAATGTGATCTTGCGTAACGTTTCTGCTGATGAACAACAGCGTTTAGATGAAAACAAAGCGTTCTTGATTTCGCTAGCGAAATTAGAAAGCGTTGAAGTATTACCAGAAGGTGAAAAAGCACCAGCATCAGCAAGTGGTCTTGTTGGTGCAATGGATGTATTGATCCCGATGGCTGGTCTAATTGATAAAGATGCAGAGCTTGCACGCTTGAGCAAAGCGATTGAAAAGACTCAAGGTGAACTAAAACGCGTGACGGGTAAATTGTCTAATCAGAAGTTTGTTGATAATGCGCCTCAGCAGGTTCTTGAGAAAGAGCAGGCTAAGTTGGCTGAGTATCAGCAGAGCTTGGAGAAGCTTGAACAGCAGTACGCTGAAATCGAAGCTATCTAAGCCCAATTAGGCGAGATTGTTCGACTGAGAATAGGGGCGTATATTGGTTATGTATTTTTCGGCCGCCAAGTACGTCCCTGTAATGCTTAGGTCGCACGTCGCTCTTTTTAAAAGTGCGCGACAAAGCCTCTAAATACATAACCAATACACGCCCCTCTATCACCAACACATTTCTTGTCCACATTAATCTAGCGTAATAAGTGGCTTAGATTTGATTTCTACTTGCGGAGGTTAGGGCCGCCAAGTACGTCCCTGTAATGCTTAGGTCGCACGTCGCTCTTGTTAAAAAGTGCGCGACAAAGCCTCAAAATACACCGAGCAATACACGCCCCTCTATCACCAATTCAGTTCTTAAGTTAACAAAACACTTCCTTTCTACATTAATCTAGCCCTAATACGCTTTGAAACACATGTTTATACCCAGTGAGTCAGAGCTCCACACTTAATTTATAAAAAGTTGCTATTAATCAGCGTGTTAAAGCTTTGAGAAGGTGTGGCAATTGATTAATAAAAACACTATAGTGGTTTGACAAACTAACTTAAAAGGTAGTCGTTGACGTCAATTCGGAACAATAAATAATAATAATTACCCAGACGTACAGCGTTGAGTTTGAAGAAAGTTAATCAATTAAT
>NZ_CEYNSH010000068.1:0-2932 GCF_982872775.1 Psychrosphaera sp.
ATCCTTTTATTGTTATTTTTATTCTTCGTTGTTTTGTATCGTTAGAATACAGTTTGTTTTCTATACATAAAAGTAAAAAATAGTGGCCACAATTAGCTGAACCAAAAAAAACTTATCGCTGATACCACTTTTCTTTCGAAAATTAATCAAAGTGTATAAGTAAAACCTAAGTTAATCGCTGTCCAATTCCCTGGCTCATAGTCTTGAAAGTAGCTTTTGTCGTATTTAGGCAAATTCTGATATTCGATATTAACTCTAAATTTATGGTTTATACGATAGTCGATACCGACACCATAAACGAAGCCCTGACTCAATTCAGACCATTCGCGCCTCTCGTCTGTCGGTTCATATTTGCCAGTTAAGTCGTTTAGTACATTGACTGACGTATAGTCAACTAGCTTTGTATCACTGTAACCAAGTTGCAGAGTGACTGATGTGTTCTCTGTCAGCGGGTAGCGGCCTTTGGTTAAAAAGACATATTGCATGTCGATTTCTTCGGTGTAGTGATAGTCGTTGTTGTCAGTACCGTAAAGGTCATAACCGCGACGACCTTTACCGATTCTTGCCTCAATGGCCCAATGTGAACTGAGTTGATATCCAAGCGTAGCGAAAATAGTATCGAACGAGCGGTCATTAAGATCAAAATCAATGTCATGGTTGCCAACACTCGCACCAACATAAAATGTATCTGCGTCGAACAGTGTCGAATTAGCTAATTCAGCTTCCTCAGATATAGCTGCTGTAGACAATACCATTAGCCCTGCAGTAAGACAGGTTTGCATCAATCGTTTCATTTTACTTCCCTTAAATACCTATCCATAAAACGCTAATTAAGACTGCGCTGTTTTACTTCAAAACAGCATAAAACTGTAAGTCAATGGTTGTATAAATCGGGATGGTATTCAAGAGTTAATACTATGTTTATTAATGGATTTTGTAATATTTGATGTGGTTTGTAACTTAGTGTTATCAAGACGATGGTTTGGGTTACAATTTAATAGTTTTCGGTTCACCCAGAACAAATAAAGGTGATGATTTAGATTTTACATCATCACCTTATTAAGACCTATTGGTAACAGAACTACGCTAAACTCTGACAAAATTCATTTAGTTGAAAGTTGTAGATTGACTCTTTTTCTAATTGATTAACACTACAATAAAACATTCCCTCGTAGGTCATACCCAGGTATTTGAATGTTTTGGCAAATACCTCTTCAAAACAAGCTGGTGGTTGAAGGTCTTTGCCAGTTCCAAGTAAGGCCGCTTTCTTTTGTTTTAGAGCTTGGCCTTGGATATTGTCTTTTTCGAGTAAATCGGACAGCCGGTCTAAGAAAGTTTTCATTTGCGCACTGGCGGTATACCAATACATAGGAGTAGCTAAAATAATGCGGTCGTATTCAATTACATCACGTATTAAAAACTGAAAGTCATCGTCATAACGTTGATCGTAACGATACGGACCGATTACATAATCATTTAGATCAAAAACGTCGGCACCGAGCTGTTGTGCAACCGTTTTACAAACAGACGCGGCGTTACCGTTTGAGCGGCTCGAGCCCAATATAATTGAAGTTTTAAGCATTTTTATATCCTTTTATTTGTTGTTAAGCGTACGTATTACGTTCTTCTGGAAGGTCCGTTAGATACTCAACGAATTCAATTTCGTAGCCGTTTGGATCAATAAAATAGGCATTTTTTCTAGAACCTGGCTCAACTCCTTGTTTATCAACTTTAAATCCCGCCTGCGCTAGATTATCGACAACGCTTTTTAAATTTGTAGTGACAAAAGCAAAATGAGCCAAGCCTAAGTCGTTACTGTCTAACCTACGATTTACGCCAGTTCCGTTGTCATTGAGTGCAACGTAATGGTAATCATCACCAAAATGCAGCCAGGTTCTTTTAGTGCCATACCAATCGCTTTCTCCTTTGCCTCTAACACGCCAGTGAGGGAAGGCGGCC
This sequence comes from Psychrosphaera sp., assembly GCF_982872775.1. Classification (NCBI taxonomy): domain Bacteria; kingdom Pseudomonadati; phylum Pseudomonadota; class Gammaproteobacteria; order Alteromonadales; family Pseudoalteromonadaceae; genus Psychrosphaera; species Psychrosphaera sp. The sequence goes on from NZ_CEYNSH010000068.1 coordinate 1,960, forward strand.
TTATAAAATTTTAATGTTTCGTTTAGATCTCTCACGACTAGGTTTATATGTTCTAAATGCATGTTTTTGCTCCATTGTTTCTTTCATTTAATTTTTGGTCATGTTAAAACCTCAAGTTAAGTTGAGGTAAAGCGTTAATTTTGATTTTTTTGGAGGAAGCGATGAAATCGCTAAGCAAAGGGGAGAATTGGACCGTTGGTAAAGTGGCCAAACGTTGCGGCGTTGCTGTGTCCACTCTTCATTTTTATGAAGAAAAGGGGCTCATCAAGAGTTGGCGTAATCAAGGAAATCAAAGAAGGTATAAAGCCGACGTCGTCAGGCGTGTCTCGGTTATAAAGGCTGCTCAAAAGCTTGGCGTGACCTTGGAGGAGATTAAGCAAGGGCTGGAAACTCTACCAAATAGTCGTACACCTACCACAAAGGATTGGGAAGCGCTAAGCCAAAATTGGCAGAATATGTTAAACCAAAAAATAGAAGGGCTTGTTAGGCTAAGAGACTCACTGTCAGGATGTATCGGTTGCGGTTGTCTATCTTTGACTAAATGTCCGCTTTATAACAGTGAAGACAACCTTAAGAGGTTTGGACCTGGCCCTGTGATACTCAATAAAAAGTAATCGACAGGGCCATGTTTATTGATTAGTTAATTTGATCAAACGTCACTTTAGGCGCACTTTCTACATCATAGCTAATGGTTGGGCTACAAGAAGAAAGTCGTTTTGATGCCACGTTGCCTTCATTAACTAAATAGCTCTTAACTTGATTTGCTCTGTCTTGAGCCAAACCTAACAATGTTGACACTTGAGACGCGCTGATTGACTTGGCTGTGACTTGACTGACAGGAGAGTCAACTTGTGATTGAGTTGTTTCATTTTCAGAAATTTTACTTTGTTCTGAGTTTTGAGCTAAATTTTGAGTTTGGTTTGCCTGGACGGGTGCATCAACAGGTGAAACATCTACTAAATCAGACGGATTG
>NZ_CEYNSH010000068.1:3032-9068 GCF_982872775.1 Psychrosphaera sp.
GTTTGCCTGGACGGGTGCATCAACAGGTGAAACATCTACTAAATCAGACGGATTGCTGATAGCACAAATTTTGATGGTAACTGAGTCGTGTTTATTCAGAACTTGAGCCAACTGACTTAGGGTATCTTTTTGTGAATCGGACAGTTCAGTCTGTTTTGGTGTAAATACCAAATCGTTGAATCTCAGTTTTAAAATATGTTTGCTGGCACTCAAGGCAAAATTAACCACATTTGCATACGGGACGAAGGTATTGATTAGGTAATCTTTGGCTGCGGACATGGTTGCTCTTTTGACAATCAACGATAAAAAGCCACTAAAACCAACCGACGGGTTATTTAAGTCACCCGAAAACGGCACGGAAAGATCAACGTTTCCATCACCGTCTTTCAGCATGCCTAACGCGTAGTTAAAGGAAATAGCACCACCACTGACACTAGATTCTTCACCTTCATTAGAAATCGCCGTTAAGTCCATGGTTCTCAACAGTAAGTCTGCATTACCATCAATTTTTTCTCCTTCGACTTGTGCCGTTATTTTGCTGTCCATTTGCCCACTATTGATGTGATAGCCTAATGCTCCGCTAATGTAGGGTGAAATGGATGCCATATCTATTTCGGCAAGATCTATTTGAATGTCATGTGTTGGTGTAACAGCAAAGGGTTGGCTTTGCGCATTTACGTCAATTTTGGCGTATTTATTATTGGTTGCGTTAATCGTTAAAGTGGCTTTTTGCTCAGGGCTTTGAGTGTCGATGTTTTGAAGAGAGAGGTAACTCACTTCTAATAAAGAGCGGTAGACTGGTGAAACACTCATATCGACAGTGTTAAGTGTTATCGGTGCGATGTTGACTACTTCTTTTAGTTGAAAAGGGATAGTACTCGTGTTTGAAGTAGTTTGCTCTGAAGTACCACTAGCTGGTGAACCTTTTTCGGTAGCTTTCTTGGAGGTTGACTCACCATCACTTGGTGTCTCTGAGCTGACATCGTTAGGTACTTGCTCCTCTTCACTTTGCTGGGCTTCTTCTTCAACTTGTTTGTCAGTATTTGATTCGGCATCTGCCTGATCAACAAACTCACCCAAAGCGTCCTCTTTTACCTCGTTTGCAATACTTTGATTAGGTAAATACAAGTTCGCCAACTCTTTTGCTTCGTTGATCAAAATGTTGTTGTTGAGCTTTCCAACCTGAACCAGTCCTAGTGCAACACGTTCCGAACTGACATTGATGTCTGTTACAACCAGTTTTTCAAGTACTGAAAGGGTAGGTTTGTTGTTCTCCAAAAACTTCATCAAGCTTAAGTCTTGTAATTCGAAGGTACTAGTCTTAAAGCTATATGCGGGTAGGGCGACGTTTTTTGCGTTGTTAAATGATATAGAAGCGGGTTCTATGCTTGCGTTACCCAATGAGAATATCTCAACACTTTTATCAAAATTATTAACAACAAGATCTTCGATTGCCCATTCAAGGTTAGCGTCTAGGTCAATCGCTGTTGTGCCCTGCGTGGCGCTGTCACCTGCATTAGCGCCATCCGAGGGTTTATTCTGGCTAATAACAGTACTAAAGTCGCTTAGCGACATTGTAAAATTAGCCAAGCTCGCATTAATGTCTTGTGCTTTATAGTCAGTTTTTAACTCATTGACTGTTAGCTCTATCGGCTGCTCATTACTGATAGAAATGTCTTGCTCGGAAAATGAAATTACAGGCTTCATTTCTAGCGTTAAATTAGTGCCTAAATTGAAAAACTGATCATCCTCAAGTTCTAATGTATTTTGACTTTTAAAACGAGTTGATAACTCAAACTGTAAGTCGCTAATTTGGTTGTTTTCATCTAACAGTAATGTGAACTCACTTAAGGATAACTGATCCAAAGAAAGCTGGTGGGTTTGAGTTGGTAGTTCCGCACTTACGTTGATGTTTTCAAACTGTAAATTTTCAATAACAATTTCTTTAAACAAGGCGGTCTTGTCAGGACCTTGGTTTTTTCGGCTTGAGCTTTCACCGGCCAGGTCATTTGCGTTATCTGATTTGGTCAATAGGTTGTTAGTGGACCAACCGTTAATAAGCCATTCGGGAGAGACATTGACAGCCTTTTTATCGCCTACAACAACTTGTTTGATAGAGGTTTCAAGACCAAATAATTCAAAAGAATTGATTTGTAATCTTTTTCGGAATAATGGAAGGACATCTATTTCTAAGACCAACTTATCAAGCTTGAGCAATTCATTGTTTTTCTCATGCAAAAGCGTTAAATCTTTGATAGTTAATTCGTTAACGAACGGGTCGTAGGAAATGTCCGTGCTGTCACTTAGAGTGAGTTTTTGAGGTTCAAAGGTTGTTTGAACAGCGTAACGTGCAATAGGGCCGGTTAATGTATATAGACTGATCACGGTGATGATCACTAATCCTACCAATAAATACACAATCGCTTTTCTCATTCTTCCTCCCATTTCAAATGAACATTAAATTTAGCATTTAATCAGTACTTTGGGCATGACAAATTGGTGAATAATCGAAAATCCGTCAAATTAAGTTTTCTCCAAGATACGGTTAAAGTATATACTCTAGATATACAAATAATATTCACTAGCACGTTCATTTTGCAGGAAGACGTTTAATGCCGGTCTCTGTCGCTTTTTTCATTGTTGTTTTAGTTTGGTCCACCACGCCGCTTGGGATTGTGTGGAGTAGCGAGTCTATTCCACCAACGATGTCCTTATTGATGCGTATGACTATTGCGTCTGTTTTTGGCTTGTTTTTGATGAAAATAATGGGAATTAAGTTAGACACGAGAACTCGTGCTATAAAAGTCTACTTATATTCTAGTTTGAGTCTGTCTGTCGGCATGTTGTTTTGTTATTTTGCCGCTCAATATATCTCTTCTGGTTTGATGGCGTTGTCTTTTGGCTTGGCGCCTATTTTATCTGGGCTAATGGCCCAGCGAATGCTAGCAGAAAACAAATTCACCAAAACAAAAAAGGTGTCCTTACTCGTCGCTTTATCTGGCTTAGCGTTGGTATGCAGTGAAAACCTAATCATTAATGATGGCGCTGTTTACGGGTTCACCTTTATTTTCATAGGGGTCATTTTATTTAGCCTCAGTAGTGTCCTGGTAAAAAGTGTACAAATCGACTTACACCCACTCTCTACAACGGTTGGTAGTCTGTTGATTTCATTGCCAGTTTATTTAGTTGCTTGGTTTGTTTTAGATGGAGAGCTCCATTATACAGACTGGCAACCAAGAGCTATTTGGGCCGTTGTCTATATGGGCGTGTTTGCTTCTTTGTTAGGCTTTTTGGCGTATTTCTTCATCTTACAAAAACTAGAGGCAAGTACTGTCGCATTGGTGACAATGTTAACCCCTGTGGTTTCTATGTCACTTGGTATTCTATTAAATGATGAGCGCTTTTCTTACACATTACTGATTGGCGGGTTGTTGATCATGACTGGACTAGGGCTCTTTCAATTCGGCAACCGATTTTTGGTGAAGCTGAGACCAAAATTAACTAATTAATTTAATAAATTAGCACTGGATAAGAATAATATTTTAAGAAATTGACTGGGTTAAAACTTGGTCACTTTTGATCTGTGTCGTGTTTTTACGCTTTTTTTTTGGAATCAAAGCAAATCTCGCTTATAATTCGCGCCACTAAATATTGATGTTGGAATTAAAGATGTTATCAGTTGTAGATTTTAACGCTGAAAATGCAGCGCAAGAGTTCGTAAAGTCTCTTCACGAAACGGGTTTTGGTGTACTAAAAAATCACCCATTACAAAAAGACATGCTTCAGTCTATTTATGACAAGTGGGCGGGTTTCTTTGCAGACGAAAAGAAGTTCGATTTTGAGTATAACGTCGAGACACAAGACGGCTTTTTCCCTGATACAGTGAGTGAAACTGCCAAAGGCGCTGATAAAAAAGACATCAAAGAGTACTACCACTACTACCCTTGGGGTCAATGCCCTGAAGAATTACGCGAAGAAATCCACGCGTATTACGAGCAAGCAAATGAACTAGCTTCAACTTTACTTGATTGGGTAGAAAAATACTCTCCAGCAGAAGTAGCGGTAAATTACAAAGAAGCGCTATCTTCAATGATCAAAAACAGCGAACAAACTCTTCTTCGTATTTTACATTACCCACCTATTACTGGTGACGAAGAGCTAGGTGCGATTCGTGCAGCGGCACACGGTGACATTAACTTGTTGACTGTATTACCTGCGGCAAATGCAAGCGGTCTTCAAGTTCTTAAGAAAGATGGCGAATGGTTTGATGTACCGGGTGACTTTGGTTGTTTGATCGTGAACATTGGTGACATGTTACAAGAAGCGTCAGGTGGTTACTTCCCATCTACGATTCACCGTGTTATCAATCCAGAAGGTGCAGACCGTTCTAAGTCTCGTATCTCTTTACCTCTATTCTTACACCCGCGTCCTGACGTTGTATTATCTGAGCGTTATACTGCAGGAGAATACTTAGACGAGCGTCTACGTGAACTAGGTGTAAAATAACATTAGGTTAGAATGTGTTTTGATTATTTAGTTAAAGCATGACTGACAAAAAAACGGTTATCCATCTGTTAAAGGTGATAACCGTTTTTTAATGCCTCAAATCACACACAATTCTGTTTTAGCCTTTGGGCTCTTCAAGCTCACGTGAAATAGCATCGTACATTTCTTGGGTCTTTTTGATGGTCCGAATGCTTCTGAAAAATTCAGCCGCCTCAGGGTAGGCCATTTTTAAATAAACCATCCATTGTTTGACACGGTTTGAATAGTACAAGCCTTTATCACCTTCGATCTCATATTTAGAATAATTGAGCAGTAATGCTAATACCTCAGGCCAAGACAGTTTATTATCGAGACCTTTTATCCATGCCGCTAAATTAGGCACGGCTAACGCTCCTCGTCCTAACATGATATTTTCACATTGAGACTGGATTTGGCATTGTTTAGCTTGTTCAGGATTCCAGATCTCACCATTTGCAATGAGTGGCGTCGACGTGTGTTTTTTAATATGAGCGATATGTTCCCAATAAGCGGGAGGTTTGTAACCTTCCACTTTGGTTCTTGCATGAATAGCAATTTCGTTAACGCCACCTTCAGACAATGCTTGCGCATTCTCAACAGCAAGACTTTTGTCTTCGAAGCCCAAACGCATTTTGGCGGTTACAGGCAATTCAGTTGGTACGGCTTCTCTCACTGCTTTGGCTATTGCAAATAACGTCTCGGGTTCTTTAAGTAAAACAGCGCCACCTTTACTTTTATTTACGGCCTTTGCTGGGCAACCAAAATTGAGATCAATGCCTTGGCTTCCGAGGCTTGTCGCAACAACGGCATTTTCTGCAAGCCAATGAGGGTCTTGCCCAAGCAGTTGAATACGTACAGGCGTGCCATTTGGAGTAACACTGCCCTGATGAAGCTCAGGACAGTATCGGTAAAAAACACGTTCAGGTAGCTTTTGATCGACGATGCGAATGAATTCCGTCATACATAGGTCTATGCCGCCTAGCTCAGTCAACATATGTCGCATTAGATGGTCGATGACACCTTCCATCGGCGCTAAGGTGATTCTCATTAAACTAACTATACTCTCGGTTGTAGGAGGAGAATGGCAAACGTGTGCCTACTAAAAACGCGTGATTATACGGGGTGTGTATCAAAATCACTAGTTTCGATGGTGCGCTTTGTCGTTTAAACTATACGTCTCAAACAAAACACTTAGCTTATTTATCGAGGATTCTTTATGGAATATTTACACACTATGGTGCGTGTCAAAGACTTAGACGAGTCAATGTCCTTTTATTGTGATTTGTTGGGGCTAGAAGAAGTCCACCGTATGGAAAGTGAAAAAGGCCGTTTTACTTTAGTTTATTTGGCGGCGCCAGGTCAGTTAGAGACCGCAAAAGAAACAAAGTCTCCAACAATAGAACTCACTTACAACTGGGACCCGGAAGAATATTCAGGCGGCAGAAACTTTGGACATTTAGCCTTTGCTGTCGAAAACATTTATGAGCTTTGTGAAAAGTTGCAAAATGCTGG
>NZ_CEYNSH010000069.1:0-9053 GCF_982872775.1 Psychrosphaera sp.
GTGTGCCTCGTTTTGATATTTCGCAATTTGATATCTCGATGATCCCAGAAGATGTTAAAAACGAAAAATTAGTCACCAAACACCAAGTTTTACCTGTCGGTAAAAAAGGGCGAACGCTGTTTTTAGCCACGAGTGACCCGTCTGATATTTCCGCTCAAGAAGATTTTGAATTTAATACCGGGTTGCAAACTGAGTTTTTGGTCTGTGAGCCAGCCGCTCTATCTGACATGATCCATAAGGTGTTCTCCTCAATGGATGATGCCCTTGGGGTTAATGATTCCGACATGATGGAGTTGGCGGATTTAGAAACAGAATCAGTAAACCCTAATCAAGATGCACCAGATGAAGACGATAAAGACGATGCGCCTATCGTTGTGTATATCAATAAGATTTTAATGGATGCTATTCGCAAAGGTGCATCGGATTTACACTTCGAACCTTACGAAAAAGAATACCGTATTCGCTTCCGCGTTGATGGGATTTTAACGGAAGTCGCTAAGCCGCCGTCTGCATTATCAGGACGTTTGGCTGCGCGTATTAAAGTTATTTCTAACTTAGATATTGCAGAAAAACGCAAACCGCAAGATGGTCGTATCAAACTTAAGATCTCTGCCAAAAAGTCCATCGATTTTCGTGTCAGTACCTTACCGACCATTTGGGGCGAAAAGGTCGTAATGCGTATTTTGGACTCATCGAGCGCGATGTTGGGTATCGATGTCTTGGGTTATGAGGAAGAGCAGAAAAGGCTCTACATGGAGGCTCTAGCGCAACCGCAAGGAATGATCTTGGTAACTGGGCCTACGGGTTCTGGTAAAACCGTGTCACTTTACACCGGTCTAAATATTCTCAATACGCCAGAGCGAAACATCAGTACCGCCGAAGACCCAGTCGAAATTAACTTAGCGGGTATTAACCAAGTTCAGATGAACAATAAAGCCGGGCTTGATTTTGCCTCGGCACTAAAAGCGTTTTTACGTCAGGATCCAGATATCATCATGGTTGGTGAGATTCGTGACCTTGAAACCGCCGAAATCTCTATCAAAGCGGCCCAAACGGGTCACTTGGTTTTATCCACACTGCATACTAACTCAGCCGCTGAAACCCTAACGCGTTTGGCAAACATGGGTGTTCCTTCATATAACATCGCAAGCTCCGTTTCACTTATTATTGCACAGCGACTGGCCCGTCGTTTATGTTCAAAATGTAAAGAGCCCGAAACGGACTTACCAGAAGAAGCGCTGTTACAAGAAGGGTTTACCCACGAACAAATTAGTTCGATGACCTTGTACAAGCCTGTGGGTTGCAATGACTGTACTGGTGGATACAAAGGCCGTGTTGGTATTTATGAAGTGTTAAAGCTCAGTGAAGAAATGCGCGGCATTATCATGGAAGGCGGTAACTCGCTAGATATTGCCCAACAAGCCGAAAAAGAAGGCATGAACAATTTACGTAAATCGGGGTTGTTAAAAGCCGCGGCAGGGATGACAAGTCTTGCAGAGGTCAATCGCGTTACGACATCATAGTCATTGCATTATGCTAAAAACGGAAGACCACAGGGCGTAATTGAGGTAATGCTTGGCGTTATCAATTCTTTTGGTAACGCGAAGTAAAACTAGGCAAAAATAGGATTTAAACAAGATTATGGCGGCGAATAATAAAGCTAAAGCAATAAAAAAACAGATCGCATTTGTTTATGAAGGACTCAATCGTCGTGGCGGTAAAATCAAAGGTGAGATTTATGCTACGACACCGACCGAAGCCAAAGGTAACTTAAAGAAACAAGGTATTACGCCAACCAAAGTTCGCAAAAAGCCGACACCATTATTTGGTGCAGGTGGCAAGCCTATCGACAGTAAAGATATTGCTGTCTTTACCCGTCAGGTCGCGACCATGCTGACTGCGGGTGTACCACTTGTTCAATCACTCGATATGATTGCTAAGGGCTCTGATAAAGAGTCAATGCAAAAAATGGTGACGGATGTTTTGGTACAGGTACAAGCCGGTTCGACGGTTGCCGATGCGTTTCGTTCTCAACCAAAGTACTTTGATGAATTGTACTGTGACTTAGTTGAATCGGGTGAAAAGTCTGGTTCGTTAGACGGTATTTTTGACCGAATCGCTCTTTATAAAGAAAAGTCAGAAGCCCTTAAGTCCAAAATCAAAAAAGCCATGACGTATCCAATCGCTATTTTAGCCGTGTCGTTTATTGTTGTCGGTATTTTGTTGGTTTATGTTATTCCATCTTTCCAAGATATTTTTGCTAGTTTTGGAGCCGAACTACCCGCGCCAACTCAAATGGCGATCAACGCTTCTAAAATTGCACAAGACTACTGGATATACGTTGTATTGGGGTTAGTTGCCGCTATTTGGTTATTCAAACGTCAGCTTAAAAAGAGTAAAAAGTTTGCCGATGCCATGGATGCGTTTCTATTAAAAGCGCCAATTGTCGGTACGATAGTCAATAAAGGCGCGATTGCTCGATATGCCAGAACTTTATCGACCACATTTGCGGCCGGCGTTCCATTACACGAAGCACTTAACTCAGCGGCTGGTGCCTCTGGTAATGCTGTTTACAAGCGTGCGATACAAGAAATTAAGGCCGATGTCTCAGCCGGTAACTTAATGCACATTGCGATGCGTACTACAAATCTGTTCCCAGATATGGTGACGCAAATGGTCTCCATCGGTGAAGAATCCGGTGCACTTGATACCATGTTGGAGCGTGTCGCTAATGTATATGAGCAAGAAGTCGACGATGCGGTTGACGGTATATCTGCACTAATAGAACCGTTTATTATGGTCTTTTTGGGTACCGTCATCGGTGGCCTAATTGTTGTTATGTATTTGCCTATTTTCCAGATGGGTAATGCGGTTTAATCCAAATTAGTTTTAGTTACTAAAAGAATTTTTATGTTTGATCAATTTTTCATATTAATGGCGGAGTCTTCCGCCTTTTTTATCACTATCGTTACTCTTGTGTCCTTATTAGTGGGCAGTTTTTTGAACGTAGTGATTTATCGCCTGCCTGTCATGATGGAAAAGGAGTGGGCTTGCGAGTGTCGCGAGTTGTTAGCTGACGAACTCGAAGCTACTAACAAGGAAGACGCGCCTTTTAACTTAATCAAACCTGACTCACATTGTCCTAAGTGCCAAAACCCGGTTAAACCATGGCACAACATTCCTATTTTGAGTTATGTGTTTTTACGCGGTAAATGCGGTTATTGCCAAACGCCCATTTCAATTCGTTATCCACTAATCGAAGCTTTAACGGCGCTTGCCAGTGCTGTTGTTGCTGTCAAGTTTGGTTATTCTTTGCAGGCGTTAGTTTTGGTACCACTGACTTGGGTTTTCATTGCACTTATATTTATTGATATCGACAAAATGTTATTGCCTGACCAGCTCACTCAACCTTTGTTGTGGTTTGTGATGCTGGCGTCTATTTGGGGTGTGTTTTTAGATCCCAAATATACATTAATTGGTGCCGCAGCCGGTTACTTATCGTTGTGGTCTGTGTATTGGTTATTCAAACTAGTCACGGGCAAAGAGGGCATGGGATACGGTGACTTTAAGCTAATGGCGATTGTTGGTGCCGTGGTTGGGGCCGTGCAACTGCCGATGGTCGTTCTGTTGTCTTCTGCGGTTGGTGCCGTTATCGGTATCAGCATGATGATATTTGGCGATAAAACTCGAAATACGCAAATTCCATTTGGGCCTTACATTGCGATTGCGGGTTGGCTGGCCATGTTATGGGGCGACCAAATGCTTAACTGGTATTTACAATTTTTATAATTGATGAAGATGACTAGCTTACATCAACAGCACTCCAAAATGATCATTGGTTTAACAGGCGGTATAGGTTCGGGTAAAACCGCAGTGTCTGACTTATTAGGCCAAAAAGGCATAGACGTTGTCGATGCCGATGTCGTTGCACGACAAGTTGTTGAGCCTGGCTCAAAGGCGTTACAACAAATCAGTGATACCTTTGGTACGGAGTTTCTGCTCACTGATGGCAATCTAAATCGAGCAAAGCTCAGAGAGACGATTTTCAGCGATGTAGAAGCCAAAACTAAGCTCAATCAAATCATGCAGCCAGCGATTCGTAATGAGCTTTTGTTGCAGTTAAAGTCTGCGACTTCTTGTTATGTGATTTTGTCAGCGCCTTTATTGCTAGAAAACAAGTTAGAAGGGTATTGTGACCGAGTGTTGGTGGTAGATGTTGATGAGGCAACACAGGTGCAACGGGCGACAAAGCGTGATAGTGTAGATATTGAACAAATAAAAGCCATTATTGCCAGTCAAATCGACCGTAAATCTCGTTTGGCTAAAGCGACCGATATTATCGATAACAGTGGCACACTTGCCGAGTTACAAAAGCAAGTTGATGAAATCCATCAGAAATATTTGACACTAGCGGGCGCATAAATCATATTGGAACATATTTGTCACGATTGCGTGTTAATCGTGCCTGATTGAAGAGAATAATAAAAAGAATAAATCAAAACTGGACCATCATGAATTCTGTTGTTTACGAACATCCTCTTAACGAAAAAACTCGTCTGTTGATGAGGTTAGAGTTGTTGTTTGGACAATTATCAATTCACAATGACATGTCTGATGAAACTAATATCCAGCCGTTTTTTTCTACTCTTTATTCCACCATTGAAGTGTTGGAGCGCAATGATATTCGTGGAACGCTAGCGTTTTATCTCGATTTGCTCGAAAAAAGCATGTTGCGTTGGTCCTCTCACCCCGATATTCATAACGACTCTTTACAAAAAAATCTCCAAGAAACCGTTAAGCTGCAAGGTCAGATCTCGAAAATGAGCAAAGCCTGCCAAGTATTGAAAGAAGACAAGTTTTTGGCCAGTCTTCGCCAGCGCTTTGGTATTGCAGGCGGGACATGTGACTTTGATTTACCGCAGTTTCATTATTGGCGACTCAAGCCTCTCCAAGAAAAACAAGCAGACGTAAAAAGCTGGTTATTGATTTTGGCACCACTACAACAAGCGTTAAATTTTTCTATGTTATTTATTCGCGAGTCGGCTGAATTCACTAAAGAAAATGCCCCAAATGGCTTTTATCAAGGTAGCTGTGCAGACAACGTATCTTTGTTGAGAGTCAAGTACGATGCGGATGAAGGCGTATTCCCGACGCTCAGTGGCAGTAACCGTCGTTTTGCCATTAGCTTTATGAAACCAGACAAAAGTGCTGTAAAAACTTCTGTGAATGATACAATTCAGTTCGAATTAGCGAGCTGTTAAGAGTATTTTTCATGTCTACACCCAAACCAACCATTGTTAAATGTCCGACTTGTGACACCGATGTCATTTGGCAACCAGAATCCGAATTCAGACCTTTTTGTAGTAAACGCTGCCAGCTCATTGATTTAGGGGAATGGGCGAACGAATCCAATCGTATTCCAGAGTCTCCATCTGCGTCGTCTATGTCAGAGTCTGAAATCGACCAAATCGAGAGGTTACTCGAAGCGCGCGCTAACGACTATCTCAATTAAGTGCCTGAGGGCGCTCAATATTCATTTAAATCCGAGCTTTGTTAACGAGGTGTTATTAAGCCTAGTGTTAGTAAGCATAGCGTTAGTAGGTAAAGGTAAGCAGTTGTGGCTGATAACCCTCTTCAAATTTCAAACACAGTGACCTTGCGAGAAGACGAACTTGAGCTTGTGCCGATTCGTGCACAAGGCGCGGGTGGTCAAAACGTCAATAAGGTTTCCTCGGCTATTCATCTGCGTTTTGATATCAACAACTCGTCATTGCCTTTGTTTTACAAAGAACGTTTGTTAATGCTTAAAGACAAGCGACTGACAAAAGATGGCGTACTCATCATAAAAGCGCAGCAGTTTAGAACACAACAACAAAATCGCGACGAAGCTATCGAGCGCTTAGTAGAGTTGATCAAAGGCGCGATAAAGACACAAGCGGTAAGAAAGCCAACCAAACCGACCAAATCCTCACAGCGACGTCGCATGGACAGTAAAACCAAGCGCGGTCAAATTAAACAAGCGCGCGGTAAAGTCGACTTTTAGATTTTCACATCGTTTCTATTCTAAAAGTTAATACTCGTCTGTTTTCGGTCACAAAATCGGTCTTTTTGTTTACTCGATCAATTTCGACGAATACTGTTGTCACGTCGCCAGAAGGTCTTTTGATTGATGTCCATTTCCCAGTCTTCTGCCGGATTCCAATAAAACCCATTTGGATACTGTTTTTTGTAATAGTCTTCGCTGAAATCTGACTGTTTTCGGGCGGCCGGATTTATAATATTAAAGTCGTAGGTCACTTCTGTTTGACTGTGATCTTCATATTTGACTTGGCGCTTGGTGGTTTGTTTAACAATCGCGGTTTTTGGGTGGGCCGGGTTCAGACCAACGACAACGCCTTTTTCCACGACATTCGTTTCTTTTGATACAAAGTAAATTCCAGAGCCCATTGGAAAGCGGCCCACCATTTTCATAAAGACCTTGGTGTAAGGCTCATAGATGACTTCTTTGTCGATGCCGCTTTTCATGATGTCGTAGGCTTTGTAAATCAAATTATAATTGTGTCGAGACTTGGTCGACATCAAAAACGACGCATAAATCATCGGAATGCGGAGCAAGTTGCCAAGTGCGTGTTGCGGTTTGACGTAGTTGGTCAAAATCGAATCGGTGAGATCGTAACGAGCGACTGCTTGTAAGTACTCGTCGGCATCCATGCTTTCAAATAAGCTTCGGTCGGGTTCGCCGACACCGTATTTGAGATAATTTCGAGACGATTTATATATTACGTTTATTAGCTTTTTACGCTCTTCTTCGTCCAATAGACGATAGCGATTCCCTTTATAGATTTTATCTGCATCCAAACTATATGCGCCTATTTGGTGAATAAGGGCGGCAAAAATGATGGGACGTAGGACTTGGCGTTTGTAGGGTTCGAGTATTTCCTCAGGAATCTCTTCCTCTTCCTTTTTCGACTTGTCTTTTGAATCAGACGAAGTGCTGTCGGAAGAAGTGTTTGTTGTTGCATCAGACTTTTGGTTCGTTTGTTCTTCGACTTGTTTTAAGTTGAGTTTTGGGACGTATTTAACGATGTCTTCATCAATAATTTGGTCAGTTTCCAACAGTTTCTGTAATAGCTTAACGGACAAGGCCGCGATATACAGAGGCTTATTCTTTTCGTTGCTGGCGCACCTGGCTTGATCATTAGGTAGCGGAGCGCGCAATACCATTGTAGTAATAAAACGATTAGCGTCTTTATCTTTGAGTGTTTGTTCGATGATCGTGTCGGCCATCTCAGTTAATAATGCAGTGCGACGTCTAAATCCACCAAGGACTTTAGGCTCGACATAATCAAGCCGTTCTTGCGCCGTTGCTGAGAGTTGTTTCAGCTCTTTTAAATACTCTCCGGTGTCATCTTGATCTTTAATTGCTGGATAAAAACCATTGGCTTCTTTAAACGACAAAATGGTTTCTATTTGCTTATTAATTTCTTTGGTTCTTTGTGTTTCTTTCTCGTAAATCAGATAGATTTCTTCAAATTCACGAAAAAAAGTTGTCGCATCACTGACCAAATCGAGGTACTGCGCCTTTAGCGTTTTGAGAATATCAGTAATGAGCAACTGAGGGGCCATTTAATGTCTCTTAAAAGGTTAGGTAATTTAAAAGGTTATCTAAAAATCTAGAATCAAACCAGCTAATTACCACAGAATGACAGTTAGCCGATATCTTTAGCTTAACAAAATTAGTCGAATTTTCATCAATTAAGCCAACGGGCATTATGTTATTGAATGATAAATATAAGCAAACATATTTTTTTTATAAAAGTTCGCGTATAATTCGCGCCCAGAAATTGAATCCTTAATATTAATATTGAAAACTGGAGTTTAACCATGGCGTTAGAACGTACTTTTTCTATCATCAAGCCTGATGCAGTTGCTAAAAATGTAATCGGTGCAATCTACAACCGTTTTGAGTCTGCAGGTCTTCGTATCGTTGCTTCTAAGATGGTTCACCTATCTAAAGAGCAAGCAGAAGGTTTCTACGCTGAGCACAGCGAGCGTCCTTTCTTCGGTGCATTAGTTTCTTTCATGACTTCTGGTCCAGTTATGGTTCAGGTTTTAGAAGGCGAAAACGCTGTTGCTAAAAACCGTGAAATCATGGGTGCAACTAACCCAGCTGAAGCGCTAGCAGGTACTTTACGTGCAGACTACGCTGAGTCAATCGACGAAAATGCAGTACACGGTTCTGACGCTCCTGAGTCAGCTGCTCGTGAAATCGCATACTTCTTCTCTGCTGACGAATTGTGTGACCGTACTCGTTAATTTTAACGATTACTGAGTTGCTATTAAAAAGGACTTTAGCTTGCTAAGGTCCTTTTTATATTTTTGCTTTGTGCCTTTAATCCTTAAATGGTCAGACAAAGGGCATAAAGCAAAAATACAATGTACGCGTGTAACAACGCATCTTTAAACGATACAAGCTACATAGAGGTAAAGTATGTCTGCAGAAATCATCACGCCTGCTGTTGAAACACAGCCCGTTAAAAAAGTTAACCTTCTTGATTACGATCGCAAAGCCTTACGTCAGTTTTTCAAAGACGAATTAGGCGAAAAGCCATTCCGTGCAGACCAAGCCATCAAGTGGATTTATCAGATGGGTCAAACAGACTTCTCTGAAATGACGAACTTTTCAAAAGTACTACGTGCCAAATTAGCCGAAAAGTGTGAGGTTCGTGCACCTGAAATTAATGTACGTCAAGAATCTTCAGACGGCACAATCAAATATGCGTTGTTGTTAGAAGGTGGTCAGGAAGTAGAAGCCGTTTGGATTCCTGATGGCGATCGCAAAACCCTTTGTGTTTCATCACAAGTGGGCTGTGCGCTAGAATGCACATTCTGCTCGACAGCACAACAAGGCTTTAACCGTAACTTGTCAGTGGGTGAAATCATTGGTCAGGTTTGGCGTGTTGCACAAGATATTGGCTGGGATGGTTTATCAACAAATCGACCAGTAACCAACGTGGTAATGATGGGCATGGGTGAGCCTCTTCTAAACGTTA
>NZ_CEYNSH010000070.1:0-1560 GCF_982872775.1 Psychrosphaera sp.
AAAACTTGCACAGTTACCGTGAAAATATTTTATAGAGAAGACAAGAGGTTACTACTTTTCAAAAGTAAGGGAGCGAAGGTTATAAGTCTAATCATTCCTTAGGTTATTGATTTTATTATTAATAACAGTTCGAGCGTTAATTTTATAACTACGATTTAAACGTTGGCACGGCTTTGGCAATATCTATCGGGAAATCAAAAAAAACTTGAAACTGGAGGTCTTATGTTGGGCTGGATAGTCACATTTTTATTGATTGCAATTGTGGCCGGTATTTTGGGCTTTGGTGGTATTGCAGGAGCAGCAACAGGAATAGCGAAGTTTTTATTCTTTTTATTTTTAATTGGTTTGATCGTGTCAGTAGTTATCGGCGTGGCCAGAGGCCGAAAACCGAGAGTCTAAGATAAGCTATAGTTACTTAGATAACCGCAACCGACACTTATATTTTATAAATGGATATTGGAGAAACACCATGAAATTTTTTAAGCTACTTATTGTGTTACCTTTAGTTGTATCAGCAATGTTTTTAACTGCGTGTGGTGATGGTGAAGCAGAAGAGGCAGGCGAAAAAGTCGATGAAGTCGTAACAGATGCAGGTAACGCCATCGAAGATGCGTGTGAAGATGTAAAAGAAGAAGCTGACGCAGAAGATACGGACTGTTAATCGCAAGCTTTGAATACAAACAGTTTATCCGTTGTTGTTAAACTGGCTTGAGATAAACCCGAATGGTGATTTAAGATGACCATTCGGGTTTATTTTTATTTAGTCTATTAAATAGAAAATCGTATTGTTGCCATTGTCCCTGATACTTCTGGGTCAATCCGCCACGGACTTGATGACTACTCGCAGTTGAAATGGCCGTTTTATCTTTGTTACTTAGTTCTGAAAGAGTAACGTTTACAAGAGGTACATCAACAAACTTATACAGCTTTGCTAATTCCGCTTGTGGTTGGTGAATCAACGTTTCATATTCGACTTCAACCACTCGCTTTTCGTAATGGGTTTTTAACCACTCTACTTG
Organism: Psychrosphaera sp.; assembly: GCF_982872775.1. Taxonomy (NCBI): domain Bacteria; kingdom Pseudomonadati; phylum Pseudomonadota; class Gammaproteobacteria; order Alteromonadales; family Pseudoalteromonadaceae; genus Psychrosphaera; species Psychrosphaera sp. Next base: position 1,020 of record NZ_CEYNSH010000070.1, read on the forward strand.
CTCTTGATACATAAGGTAGTACGCCTCAATATCTTTTATATCGAAAGAGTACCGAAAGCGCTGGTCGTTAGGGTTGAACAAATATTTAAAATTACTCCAAATAGCATCGTTTTGGTCTTTTTTAATTGCAATAATTTTGGCATCAGGAATGGCTTCTAAAATAATTGGTGTTAACCAAATATTGAGGTGCATCTTATCTATAACATGACTAATATCATGTCCGTCACTAACCTGGTTAGTTTGAGCAAATACACCTTTAAGTCTTGCTTGGGTTAGCGTTTGGTATCGATTAGCGAGCTTACCAAGCTGTTCCGAATACGAATTTAAGTGTTCATTTTTACTTGAACAATTTTCGCCTCTAATTGACTGAATAAATGGCGTAAATAGCACCTCTATATCGTCTCTCTCACCTAATGACAACATACTTGGGTTTTGTGTTAAAAGATGTGTAAGTAGCGTTGAGCCGCTTCTTGGCAGTCCTACAATAAACACATTTTGGGGCACTGTTTTTGGCACTGTGTTGGGCACTCTGTTGGGCACT
>NZ_CEYNSH010000070.1:1660-8681 GCF_982872775.1 Psychrosphaera sp.
TCCAAAAATAAGGCATTGGCAATAAATAGGTAATCGACAGTAAAGTCGTTTTGTTGTTCGAGGTTAGACAGTATGGATGTTAAGTTCGCAATTCGACTCGAACTGAGACTGTCAGAAGACGTCAAGCGTGATAGGGCAAGGTGTGCCTTTGCATTCGTTGGCTCTTCAGCTAGCGCAAGCTCATAATATTTAATCGCTACTTGGCGGTCTCCAAGGTAATTAGTTGATGCAGCAAGATTACAATATAAATTGGCTTTTGCTTGATGGCTTTGATTCACTAAATCATTCGCCCCAATGGCCTGCTCAAATAGCGGCAATGCCAATTGGTGCCATTCAAAACGCGTGAGTGTTACTGCAATGGTATCTAAATCAATACAGCTGGGCTCGGGACTATTTTCTGTCGAATTGGGTGCACTCTGAATTTCTTTAGCAATCTCTTCGTATAACTCAAGAGCGGCATCGGCCTGAAGCGTTGAGCCATAACAACGCATTAAAGAGGCTTGGACTTGCAGTCTGGTTAGGGTAGCAAAGTGAGTCGCTTGCGGTGTAAATAAAGACAGTGACTTTTGTAAAATGGGGATCGCTTTAGCATACTGGTTGGCGCCTAGCGGAACCTGAGCCATATAGTAATATCCCTCAGGAGCGTTAGGCGCGTCAGCTATTAATTGCAGCGCAAATTGGTGTGCCGACTTTAAGTCATTAGCGCGAATTGCCTGCTGACACTTTTTAATAAGAGTGTGGTTTATTTGAATGGCCGTGTTCAAGTTAAGCTTCAATCCTTTAAAAATAAAAATGGCCCAATTAGGCCATTTTCAAACTATGTATTCAAACGACGTCATCAAACTCTGTCACACGTCGTTTGGGTCGTGATTTCCGAGCAATGATTAATTTTAGTTATTCATGCCCGGTCGTTATCTATGATGTTTAGAGACTAAAATCGTAGTTAACTCGGACACCAATCGTTCTCGGCTTAGTCACGTAATGACCATACACACGGCCAAGCTCCGGCAGGTCTTTATTTTGACTGTCAAATTTGGCCTTACCAGCCCACGACTTATCTCGTCTTGTTGACGTATACGCATACTTGTTAAACAGGTTATCAACATACGCTGTAACTGACCAGTCGTCCAAGTTTAATGTTGCTGAAACGTTACTCAGTGCATAACCAGGAAGGGTTTCACCATCAGCACGAAGCCCGACTTTGGTAATGACTTCATCTTGTGCGGTTAAACCATAATTAATGGTCAATGGTCTATCGTCTAACACTTCTGTTAGATAACTGATTCCAAGTGAAAACTGTTGTTCTGGAGCACCTGGTAATCTGTCACCATCTTTACCGTCATAGTAATCTTGCAATGCTGTACCTTGCTCGTCAATAACGCCAAACAAGAACGGGGCATCTTCGGTTAGTTCCGCATTGGCGTAAGAGTAGCTAGCAAAAATCGTCCAATTCTCGATGAGTGTGGTTCGACCGGATAATTCAACACCCGTTGAATTCGCTTTACCCGCATTGAGAGTAATGAGTTCTGAGCCATTAACAGACGCTGCACCAATTTGAGCATCGTCCCAGTCAACACTGAACAAAGAGGCGTTTAGGTGTAATTTGTTTTTATACCAGCTACTTTTGAAACCAAGTTCGGTATTCGTGGTTGTATCAGGTTTGTAGTCAATTTCATTAGGAAGGGCGCATACCTGCGTGGTTAATGGGAATGTACAGGCAACTAAGCCATTACCACCACCTAAGCGAAAACCTTCGCTGATGGTAAAGTAGGTTAGGACTTCTTTATTGAGCTGGTAGCTAGCATTGAGCTTAAACAAGCTGCCATTATCAGAAGCACTGACTTTTTCGTAATCTAAGTCATCGGTGCTAGCAATTTCACCATCATAAAAAGGCGCGGTAGCGGCTGACCAAGTCGCAACGTCATATTCGTAAAAACGTGCCCCGACAGTAACGTTTAAATCGTCAGTAAAGGCATAACCCACTTCACCAAAAATCGCTGATTCTTTGTCTTCAGACCAGCCTTTGGCAATGTACTCAAGATCGTATTCAATGTTGACGTATTCGCCGTCGAACCAATCTCTTGTCGCACCAGGTGTGTACTCGCGGTCATCATTTTTTGAATCAACTTTGTTGTAGTAAAAACCTACAATCCAATTTAAATCATCGTCTGTATTTGAAACTAGACGAAGCTCTTGGCTGAGAGTTTCAGAACTGCCGGTATCACTCGTGTACGCTGGGTAGTCAGCGTAACCAGACCAAATATCCTGCATTAATAAGTCAGTTTGATCACGTTGACCGATTTGGTCATATTCAGCGTAACCGGTTGCAGAAACTAAGTCGGCAAAACCCAAATCAAGCTCTAGTTCAAGGCTTAACAACTTGTCTGTTTTTTCATTTGGCTCTTCATAGCGTGATGCATTTTCATAGCGACCAATCAAGCCTGAAATAGGGTTGGTTGGACTGAGCGTTGGATAATTATCCGTCGAGTTACCACCATTTTCTTGTTTTTGATAAAAGTAATTGAGGGTTCCTGTGAATGTATCATTCGGTGACCATTTTAAGGCAGTTCGTAGGGTTAACGTTTGTTCGTCATTGGCGTCTTTTATTTGTTTTAAATTAGCCTGAACCGCACCATCATCGTTCCAATCTGGATCAGAAATAGAGGTGCCTGGTGTTTTCAAAACGTAGTTGTAATCAATGAATCCCGGAGTATCAAAACGGTTCACACTAACTCGCAACGCCAACTCGTCTTCAATTATTGGGGTATTGAAGACTGCGCCAACTTCATTGCCAAGCCCGCTACTTTCAGCAAGGCTGAACGCATCAACAGATAAGCTAGCACTGGTGTAATCCATTTCAGGATCGTTGAGGATGTAGCGAATAGCGCCACCTAAGGTTCCTGCACCATATAGAGTACCTTGTGGACCTATTAAAACTTCTACGCGTTTGATGTCGGTGAGTCGGATATCTGATTTGAGAGCGATTTCGCCAACGTAAGTCGCAACCGTTCCACCGTCGGCGATACGGTCAGATGTATTGGTATTTAGACCTCGTACGATTATTGCTGCGTCTTCACGTCCACCTTGATCAGAAATTGTTAGTCCAGGTACCCAACGCGCGACGTCTTCTTGAGACAAAATGTTTTGGGTTTTCATCACATCGCCATCTAGGGCAGAAATGTTCATCGGCACTTCTTGAGCACTACCCGTACGTCGTGTGGCGGTAACCTCAATGGTTTCAATTTCTTGTTCAGCTTGAACTTGTACGGCAGCTGAAACTGAGGGGTGGTAGATGGCACTAAATAATGCGATAGATAGGGCAGAATAACAAAATACAGTGGTTGGCTTTGGTTCCATTGGTGTCGCTCCGTGATGTATAAATAAGATAAATCAAACGTTTTAGAATTATTTTAACTATAACAATAGGTTGAATATTCGAAATTACCCAATATATCTATGAAACTAGACTATATTTGGGGCTGAAACAAGTGGCTTGTTTCCCGATAGATCAAGCCACAAACATTGTCTAGTGAATATGTATTAATTAATTTTGCATATTTATATTGTTTTTGAGTACTGTGGTCAAGTTCAACTTGTGACAATAATTTAAAATATTTTCATGCATTTAATTAGATTTTTTAAAAGTGATTAATAAGGATACAAAATGGCTAAAAACGTTGCACTTCACTTAGTAAAACGCCCAACTGGTGACCCTATCAACATGGAAATGTTTGAAAAGAAAGAATCAGAAACTCCGGCGTTGCAGGAAAATGAATTTTTAGTCAAACAGAATCACATGTCACTCGACCCTGCGATGTTTGGCTGGATGACGGATGACAGAGAAAGCTACATTCCTCCCGTGGAACTTGGTGATGTGATGCGCAGCTCTGGTGTGGGTGAAGTCGTGGAAAGCCAACACCCTGATTATCAAGTTGGCGACCGTGTTATGGGAATGATGGGCTGGCAACACTATTTTGTCAGTGATGGCTCTACAGTAAACAAAATTGAAGCACCCGTAAGTGACGAGCAAGTTTTATCTGTGTTTGCGTTACCAGGCTTAACAGCGACGCAAGGGCTTTTAAAAGTCGGTCAACCTAAAGAAGGTGAAACGTTGATTGTCACAGGTGCCGCGGGTTCAGTAGGTTCTATTGTCGGTCAGCTTGGTAAGGCAGAAGGCATGCGAGTTATAGGTGTGGTTGGCTCGGATGAAAAAGCCGATTGGATTGTTAATGAACTCGGTTTTGACGGAGCAATCAACTACAAAACGGATGCCTTAGCGGCCAAATTAGATGACCTAGCGCCAGAGGGCATCGGTGTTTATTTTGAGAATACCGGTGGTCCAATCCAACACAAAATCTTTGAGAGAATGAACGCCCATAGTCGCGTGGTTGTATGTGGATTAATCGCAGATTATTCAAAAGCCGAACCCTCGCCGGGCCCAAGCTGGCTGAACGTCATTAAAAAGCGTATTCGAATTGAAGGCTTTACGATGCCGGATCATTTCCATGAAATCCCAGAGTTACTACAAACGCTCACACCTTATGTGATGACAGGAAAAATCAAACACCGTGCTCATGTGTTAGATGGATTAGAATCCGCCGTAGAGGGTCTAAACATGTTTTTCACCGGTGAGAATAAAGGCAAATTGATGGTGAAACTCTAAATAGTTAACGTGTCACCTATTCGCGGGTGGCTCGTCTTTGGTTTTCTTTTTTAAAAGCTAATAAAAAGGCCGCCATTCTAAGAATGCGGCCTTTGTTTTATTTACGCGTTGCGCAATGTTTTAAGCGTTATTTACACTCAAAAAAACATTACCAGATGCGTACGCGCTCTTCTGGAGCTAGGTAAAGTTTGTCGCCAGGTTTTACATCAAACGCTTTGTACCATGCATCGTGATTACGAGGTGCTTGCGCACGTACTTGACCAGGAGCGTGAGTACCTGCACGTAATTGTTGTAACATGCTCTGCTCAGTGCGTTTTTCTTTCCATACTTGTGCCCAAGCTAGGAAGAAACGTTGGTCGCCAGTCACACCGTCAATAACCGGTGCTTCTTTACCATTTAGGCTTAGCTTGTAAGCGTGGTATGCCATTGCAAGACCACCAACGTCACCAATGTTCTCACCTAAGCTGTTGCGACCATTAACGAAGTTATCTGGAATCGGCTCGTACGCGCTGTACTGCGCCGCTAACATATCTGCTTTCGTTTCAAACGCTGCACGGTCTTCGTCTGTCCACCAGTTGCGTTGGATACCATTTGCATCAGATTTTGAACCTTGATCATCAAAACCGTGACCCATTTCGTGGCCGATTACCGCACCAATTGCACCGTAGTTAACCGCAGGATCTGCATTTGGATCGAAGAATGGCGGTTGTAAAATAGCAGCAGGGAATACAATCTCGTTAAATGAAGAGTTGTAGTAAGCGTTAACGCGTTGTGGCGTCATGCCCCAGCGATTGCGGTCTGTTTTCTTAAGCTCTTGTTCAACGCTGTCTTTACGGAAAAACTCACGAGTATTGCGAACATTTTCCATTAAGTCATTACTGCTAATCGTTAGACCGTCAAACGACTGCCATACGTCTGGGTAGCCGATTTTCGGGTTGAATGCTGCAAGCTTAGCTTGTGCTTCTTTTTTGGTTTCTTCACCCATCCAGTCTAGTGTTTCAACGCGTTGACTTAATGCTGTGCGAAGGTTCTCAACCAATTCGGCCATTTGAGTTTTAGAGCTCTCTGGGAAGTAACGGTCTACGTAGATTTTACCAATTGCAAAACCAAGTGACTGTGTACCAGACATTGCACCAACAGCACGCTTCCAACGAGGACGAGGCTCTTGCTGACCGCGCAATTCTTTACCGAAGAATTCGAAGTTTGCTGCATAAATCTCTTCAGATAAAAGGCTCGCGTTGTTCGAAATCGCATGGTAAGTCAAATAGTCTTTCCAAACATCTAAGCGTTCATTGTTGATTAATTCAATGACGTCTTTCACTGGTTGTGGCTGTGAAATATTTAGGTGTGGAACTTGATAACCAGTTTCTTCAAAGTAGGCATCCCAGTTAAAGCCAGGGTATTCTTTTGCTAATTCTTCACGTTTGATTTGGTTAAGCGTTAGGTCGCGGTCACGGCGTTTTTCACGTGGCCACTGAACTTCAGCAATTTTAGTTTCTAGCGCTAAGATATCTTTTGCTTTCTCTTCAGCGTCCGCAACATCAGCAAAGTTTAACATTTGTGCAATGTGCTTAACGTAGGCTTCACGGATTTCTTTGAAGCGCTCGTTATCAGCTAAGTAGTAAGAGCGGTCAGGTAAGCCTAAGCCACCTACACCAACAGACATTTGGTATTGGTCTGGATCCAAACGGTTGAACCACATACCACCACCAATTGGTGCAGTTGTACCGTCTAACCAAGCACTACCGAATACGCGAGTTAAACCGTTAGTGTCTTCAACTTGGGCAATTTTGTTTAAAACAGGCTTTAGTGGCTCGATGCCTTTTTTGTTTAGCGTTTCGACGTCCATGTAAGCGTTGTAAAAGTCAGCAACCATTTTTTCTTCAGCATTTAGGTCTTTGCCATCTACTAAGCTATCAATGATTTCTTTTACTTGCTCTTCAGAACGCTCTGCTAGTGCAGTGAAGGCACCAAAACGTGTTTTGTCGGCTGGCATTTCATAGTTGTCATACCAAGTACCTGATGCATACATAAAGAAGTCATCACCAGGTTTAATGTCTAAGTTGCGTGCACTTAAATCAACACCAAAGCTTCCTAATTCAGCCTTTTTAACTTCTGCCGTTTGAGCAGCAGGCGCTTCTTTTTGCGCTGCTGTATTTTGTGCCGTTGTGTTTTTGTCACAGCCTGTAAGCGCTAATAATGCGCCAACAACTGAAACGGCAATGATAGATTTTTTCATCATGATTGTCTGAGTCCTGTATTTGGGTGTCTATACCCTGTTTATCATTGTTATTGTCTATAAAGCATAGAGGCGAGACTAACTTAGCAAATAAGATTTGTGGATTAAACTACGGATTT
>NZ_CEYNSH010000071.1:0-6374 GCF_982872775.1 Psychrosphaera sp.
TGGGCACAGTGAGACATTATTTTCAAAATCTTTAAACGAAAAACGCCAAATTATGGTTAGTTTACCTGAAGGTTACGATGAAAGCGGTTATTCCTATCCGGTTTTATATTTTACCGACGCCAATGTTCATTTTGAGATAATGGTCAGTACTGTCAACTTTCTTCAGTCCGCCGATATTATTCCGCCAATTATTCTGGTTGGTATTGTTAACGGCCCGAACCGAACTCGAGATTTAACACCCAATGTGTTTAGCGAAAAAGATCTTGCGCATCCATGGTTTCAAAAGGTGGAATTTGGTGGTGCCAGCAAGTTTTTGGCCTTCGTTGAGAAAGAATTAATTCCACACATTGACAAAAAGTACCGAACAAGTGAATTTAAAGTGCTATCAGGGCACTCGTTTGGAGGTCTTTTTAGTTTCTACACTTATGTAAACAAGCCAAATCTTTTTGATGGGATAATGGCCATCAGTCCCTCACTAGCTTGGGATGATGAGCGCATTATTAAAGAAGCCAAACAAATGATTGAGGACAAGTCACTGCCTCAGAAACCTTTATTTATCAGCAAAGGAAACGAACAAGGTACGACAATTACGAGCTATCAGTCACTTAAAAGCCTATTTGAGAGCAATTCGTCATACCCAATGACATCAAAAGAGTTTCCCGACGAAAGCCACCTCACGGTGGTATTTGACGCCCAGTATCATGGACTTAAAACAATATTTAAGGAATGGGAATTACCATACGTGGAAGGTGCCAAAGGTTTAGATGTCGTTAAGGCACATAATAAAAAAGTCAAAGAAGCTTACAATATTGGCTTTTCTTCGGAAAGCTGGCTTATCAATCTCGGCAACAGCCTTTATTACAAGAAAGATTACGCTGCAGCAATTGAAGCCTATGAGCACAACATCCGCTTATTCCCCAAGGTTGCTTATTCATATTTCCAACTGGCAAAAACGTTTGAGGCAATGGACGAGCAGGAACTGGCACAGATCAATTATGTAAAAGCCAATGACCTTGTACCAGCGACTCACCGTTTTAAGTCACTGTACGAAGCGGCAGTACAAAAAACTAAAAGCGCGGACTAGCGTTTACTTTACTAGACCGGATACACGCACAGAAAATCATGGCCGCTCTGCAATAGTCGGGATTTGAGTTGAGCGTTCGGTAGCTTAAGTTGTTGAGGTTGGTAGGCAGGATTGTACGTGTTTCTGCCACTCACTAGTAGCTAGCACAAGGACTGAATTGAGCGATTAACGGAAGTTCAGCTTTTATCTAATAGTGATAAAATGATGCTAGTTGTTTAAGAGGAGCTGCTTATGAAAACCATTGGAAAGCTGGCTAAAGAATTAGGCATTAACGTAGAAACTGTCCGATTCTATGAACGTAAAGGACTTATTGTACAGCCACTAAAGCCTGATAGTGGTTATCGCATCTATGGCAACACACAATTCAATCAACTTAAATTCATATTAAAAGCTAAAGCATTGGGCTTTACACTTGATGAAGTCGCTTCACTCATGTCGATGAGTGGAAACTGCGCTGACGTCGAATCGATGGGATTACACAAGCTTAAGCTGATCCGAGAAAAAATTGCCGATTTGCAACGGTTAGAAAAAGTGATTCAAGATATGACAATTTCTTGTAAAACCAACCAAGACCCTAATTTCTGCCCAATAATAAATTCACTCAATTAGCTGTTGACTCCGTACCTATGTACGGAGTTTATAATACCTCAAAAGTAGAGGTAATTATGATTAATAAAACTTTAGATAAAGTAGGCTCTGGTGGCGTTTGGCTAGCCGCACTTAGCTGCACAGCTTGTTTCCCCGCACTTGGTTCACTTGCATCAGCTTTAGGGCTTGGTTTCCTATCACATTTTGAAGGAATAGCGGTTAATACTCTATTACCATTGTTTGATGCACTCGCCTTTTTGGTCAACTCGTACAACTGGTATCAACATAAGCATGTGGTAAGAGGCATATTAAGTGTAGTTGGCCCAATTGCAGTATTGCTGGCACTTTATCCGTTGTGGCAATGCGACTGGAGCACTTACTTATTTTACTTTGGGATCACATGGATGATATTCATGTCAGTGTTGGATATCGTTAAGCCAGCTAAGGAACCCATATGCAAGATATAGAGTTAGAATCTAAGATTACCTGTCCCGAATGCGGATTTAGTAAGGTGGAGACCATGCCAACAAACGCCTGCCAGTGGTATTACGAATGTGATGGATGCAAAGCGCTACTCAAGCCGTTAAAAGGTGATTGCTGCGTTTTTTGCTCCTACGGGACAGTCAAATGCCCACCAATTCAAGAAGGAAGTAGTTGCTGCAAAAAATCTTAAGGTCTGCTACTGGCATGAGGCAGAATATCTGCCTCATTTTATTTAGACTTCAATAGACTCTGAAATTTCCAAGGCATCATCAACTTCAATACTTAAGTACCGAACTGTGCTTTCTAACTTCTTATGACCAAGAAGCAATTGAACTACTCTTAGGTTCTTTGTTTTTTGGTAAATTAGATAAGCTTTGGCTCTTCTCATTAAATGAGTGCTGTAAAGCGAGTAATCGAGACCTAGTTTTTCAATCCAGCCACTGAAAATACGATTATATTGCCGAGTGGTTATTTGGTCTGAGTTATGAATTCTAGACTTAAAAAGAAAATCACTTGGCTTTAATTTTGCCTCATGTATCCATCGCTGAATTGATTCTCTCGGCCCTTTAGTGATTTCAAACTGTACAGGCGTATTAGTCTTTTGTTGGATTATATGTGCTCTAGGCGAGACAGACTGACCATAAGCGACATCAGATACTTGCAATTTTACTAAATCACAGCCTCTCAACTTACTATCTAGAGCTAAATTAAAAAGTGCTAGATCACGAATTTTATCTTCTAGCTCAAGCCGAATTCGTATTCCCCAAATATGTGACACTTTGAGAGTTTTACGTTGGCCTATTACTTTACCTTTGTTCCATGGTGACGTCTTTAACTGATTCATATTAAACTCTCCGCTTATTAGGAAATTAAAGTATGGCAATCAGTTAAGAGCGAAAAGGAGACACTGAAGTTTCAGTTACACGTCTAGCGTTTTCATTATGCCGCATCTTTCAACGGTATTGTCTGAAGAGCAAGCTTTATTCATTATTTGAAGTTCCGATTTCAACGCTTTTAATTCTTTTAAACGCTGGTTGACTAAATCAAGCTGGTTTGCAATTAGGTTATTGATTGAAGAACAACTTTCTTCTGGTTTGTTCTTAAGAGCAAGCAAAGTCTTGATATCTGACAAAGGTATATCGAGGCTTCGACAATGCTTTACGAACTCTAACTCTTTGAGAGCTTTTTCATCATATAGCCGAAAATTTCCTTCGCTACGGCTGGGCGGACTTAATAAACCTTCTCTTTCGTAATACCTAATTGTTTGTATTGAACAGCCCGATAACTTGGCTAGTTGGCCTATTTTCATATTAATTTAATTCAAGCTTGACCCTATAGCAACTATAGAGTCTATGATTAAACTATACAAGCTAATAGGAGTTTGAAATATGAGCAGTTGTGGTTGCGAAGTCGAATTAAAAGACGCAAAACAAAAGTATGTGCTTTATTGGTTACTTGGTATCAATGCCTTTATGTTTTTTGTTGAGATTACCGTTGGTTTATACGCTAATTCGACTGCATTGATAGCAGACTCAATGGATATGCTCGCTGATGCTATTGTCTATGGTATTGCTTTATATGCCGTAAGCAGATCCTTAAAGCATAAAGCCAATGCAGCCCTTATTAGTGGTTACTTTCAGCTAACACTCGGATTACTGATAATCTTTGACATATTAAGAAGAGTAGCCGGAGATGGTGATCCTCACTCTTGGTTTATGATCGGCTTTGGTTTTGTAGCACTAATAGTAAACGTCATTTGTTTAGTTTTAATAAGAAAACATAACAACGGTGAAGTGCATATGCGTGCCAGCTGGATATTTTCAGCCAACGATGTGATTGCAAATATGGGAGTTATTGCTGCTGGTGTGTTGGTGATGCTGCTTGATTCTCGCTGGCCTGACATTGTCATTGGTAGTGTGATTGCAATCCTAATTTTAAGAGGGGCTTACCTAATTATTACTGATGCTAAGAAAGAGCTTAATAAGGCAGAGTCAACAGGCGAAAACGATAGCTGTAGTGGAAGTAAATCAAAATCATGTTCCTAAGGGAGATTGATAATGAAGGCTAATTATTTAGAGAAAACACAAATATTAGACTTTGATGATCACACCATACAATTGCTAATAGCCGAGCGAAATTGGCACACTTTAGATGATTACAACAAGATAGGTACTACTTACACTTATGTTAAAGATGAAATTCAGTTCGGATATAACCGCAATGATGATATAGCAGCAAGTGAAGTTTTGGCTGATGGCTATGGTCAGTGTAATACCAAGGGTAACTTGTTAATGGCGCTATTGCGGGCGCTCGGTATTCAATGCCTTTTTCATGGTTTTACGATTAATCAACAGCTCCAAAAAGGCGCTATTCCCGCTTACGTGTTTTGGCTTGCACCTAAATATATTATCCATAGCTGGGTTGAAGTCTTTTTTGATGGTGAATGGATCAACTTAGAAGGCTTTATCCTCGACCATGATTATCTAAGCTCAGTTCAAGCTAAATTCAGTCAAGATAAAGGTAGTTTCTGTGGATATGGTATCGCAACCACCTGTTTAGAAAACCCAGAGACCGAGTGGACTGGAAAAAATACATACATTCAAAAGGAAGGCATTCATGATGACTTTGGTTTATATAATTCGCCAGATGAATTTTACAGCGAAAAAGGTACTAATTTGTCTGGAGTAAAACGCTGGTTATATCAATCGGTGGTTCGTCATCTTATCAATGTGAATGTCAATCGCCTGAGAAATGCTAGCAACCAAAGTAGAGGTGAAAATGCACAGCCACAATCATAGTCACCATCATGCACACGATAAAAATGAACGCATTGGTTGGACATTTTTTCTAAATGTTACTTTTACCATCATTGAATTCATCGGTGGTTGGCTTACCAACAGTACGGCAATCATGGCTGACGCAGTTCATGATTTAGGTGACAGCATATCTATAGGCTTTGCTTGGTTGTTGAGTCATTTTTCAGATAAACAAGCATCGTCGACTTACAGTTACGGTTATAAGCGATTGTCATTATTTGGTGCCTTAATAAATAGCATTGTTTTAATTGCTGGCTCTATCTTTATTTTGGTTGAGGCAATTCCTCGGTTATCTAACCCAGAAATGCCAATGGTAGAAGGAATGCTAGGATTGGCGCTACTTGGGGTTATAGTAAATGGTTATGCCGTATATAAGCTTAAGGCGGGAACCACATTAAACGAAAAGGTATTAACATGGCATCTATTAGAAGATGTCCTTGGCTGGGTTGCTGTCCTTATCGTATCAATTATCTTGATGTTTGTGGATTGGCCTATTTTAGATCCATTGTTATCTATCGCTTTTACACTTTTTATTTTATTTAACGTTCTAAAAAACTTAAGGTCTACGCTAGCATTATTTTTACAAGCGTCACCTGATAAAGAAACACAAGCCAAGATAACTGAAGCCCTACTTTCGAAATCTGAGGTGAGAGAAGTTCATCACTTGCACTATTGGTCTTTAGATGGCGAAAGTCATGTGTTAACTGCACACCTTGTCTTGAATGAGCCATATGATGTACCTAAGTTACAATCACTCAAGCAAGTAATTTCTGAAGACTTACGCGGTTTTGATTTGTCGCATACCACCATTGAGTTTGAATTTCCCTATGAAATTTGCAGAGATGAGTAACATTTACACTGATTAACTGGCTTAGATTTGTACTCAGAAATTTGTTACATTACCTGCGTCTAATGAAGAGAATAGAATATTGAACACCAACATTGCTTTAAAAATACTGCTGATTATATCGATTGTTTTGCAATCGTTCGTCGCTGTATCTGCAAGCATGGAAAGTCATCAATTAGACGTTGAACATCTACAAACTATTCATGACCACGAAACAGATCATTCTCCTCAATTAGATAAAGATAACGAACACGATATCGAGGACTGCCACCATTGCGGACACTGTAGCGGCAATCATACCAGTTGGATTTTGGTGAAAGCATTTACACCAAACCTGTCTTTAAATGATTCACATAACTTCAAAAAATTAACTATATTGCCTTTGGGTATTTCAACTAGGCTCTATCGACCACCTATCGCTTAACTTTGTTCCATACAGTGCGCTATCGCGCAAACACAATTTGGTTTAATAAAAGTTAAGAGTCATTATGAATAATATTTTTCGAACTACTGGCGTAGCGTTAGTAGTCATTCTTGCTGTGTTTTCAATAAACAC
>NZ_CEYNSH010000072.1:0-6294 GCF_982872775.1 Psychrosphaera sp.
ATCGTCAGGGGGGGGATGGCCGGCGTAGCGCCCAAAAATAGAAAAAGCAAAAAAAATGGCCTACCGAGCACCGATGGTGATAGTGGCAATAATGCGATTCAAAGAACACGAAAAAGTACCGCGCCAAGAGCAAATAGCGACAGTTGGGTGTGCAACCCAAAATATGCAAATGGCGGCACAGGCCCAAGGTTTTAATGGAATTTGGCGTACCGGAAGTTATGCGACCAACCCAGACGTTCGCAACGCATTTGGGCTAGAAGAGCAAGATGAATTAGTTGGGTTTCTTTATTTAGGTACACCGGATGGTGAGGTACCAATAAAACGTGACAGGGACTTAACAAAATTCGTGCGCCATGTAACCCAGCCAAACTTTTAACCACAAAGACTAAAACACAAACAACACATTTCGATAAGGTAATCATGAAAATATACCCTCATTTTGCGAAGCTAGGAATTAAGAACCCAATTGTATACGGCTGCATGGGATTGGGTGGCGGTTGGAACCAAAACCCTATTTCTGGTGAGGACGTTTTACAAGCCCATACTGTTGTTGACACTTTACTTGAGCAAAATATTAATCTTATTGATCACGCTGATATCTATACTTTCGGCAAAGCCGAACAAGTTTTTGGCAAAGTATTAGCAGATCGTCCAGAGTTAAAAGAACAATTAGTTCTTCAATCTAAATGTGGTATTCGCTTTGAAGATGAAGGTGCTCCAGGCCGTTACGACTTTAGCAAAGAATGGATTGAGCAAAGCGTAGATGGGATTTTACAAAGGCTTAATATTGAGCATTTACCGGTTTTGCTTCTTCACCGACCAGATCCTTTACTGGACGTACAAGAGCTTGGTCAGACAATTCAGCAATTACATGAAAAAGGAAAAATCGGCGCTATTGGTGTATCGAACATGTCTAGTTCGCAAATTTCACTATTACAAAGTCAACTAACTACTCCAATAGTGGCAAATCAAATGGAAATGAGCTTGAGTAAGCTAGACTTTGTCAACGATGGTATTACCCACAATGCAGGACAAGGAACCGCAGATTTTCCTAGCGGAACCATAGAGCACGGTATTTTAAACGAGATTCAATTTCAGGCCTGGGGAAGTTTAAGTCAAGGCATGTTTACAGGTAAAGACGTCGCAAATGAATCAGAACAGATACGTAAAACTGCTATGGTTGTGAATGAGTTAAGTGGGCTGTATGGTGTATCAAAGGAAGCGATTGTTTTGGCTTGGCTATTGAGACATCCAGCTAATATTATGCCGGTGATCGGAACGACTAATATCGATCGTATCAAAGCCTGTAATCAAGCAAATAATGTAAGCCTAACTCGTGAACATTGGTATCGCTTGTTTGTTGCTGCTAGAGGCGTTGCTGTACCTTAGTATTTATTAGGTAGAGGTTCGCCCCTAACATTAATAAATTTAGGTTAAATTAAACAATAAATTTAATTAGTTATTGGAGAATATTTTCAATTAGAATGCGCGACCTTAGCCGTTTGTTAGCAAACGTATTCTACCGTTTAAGAGGATTTGCATATGTTGTTTGACGACAACTACATTACTGATTGTCCCATTCGTCAAAAAATTCGTGATTTTTATCGAATAGACGAAGAAGAAGCCATGGAGTACATTCTGCCGGAAGCAGAGATAAGTTTAGCCGCGAGAAGTAGGGCATGGGAACGCGCTCGAAAAATGGTGATCAGAATTCGCAAGGAGAATACGGAAAACAACGGTATCGACGCGCTTCTAAATGAATATTCGTTGTCAACGGAAGAAGGCGTTGTATTGATGTGTTTAGCTGAAGCACTGCTTCGTGTTCCAGACAAACAAACACAAGACAAACTCATTCAAGATAAAATCGGTCAAGGCGCTTGGAGTCGTCACATCGGTGGTAGCGAATCCCTTTTCGTTAATGCATCGAGTTGGGGTCTGCTTTTGACTGGCAGCATGGTTAAATACTCGGGCGATAGCACCAAACATCAATACGGCATGTTAAAACGCGCCGTAGGTCGATTTGGTGAGCCAGTGATCCGTAAAGCAATGAAAATTGCGATGAAGATCATGGGTCAGCAGTTCGTTATGGGTGAGAACATTGAAGATGCCACCGAACGAGCTCAAAAGAAAGAAACAAAAGGGTATGTATACTCGTATGACATGTTAGGCGAGGGTGCTCGTAACATGGAAGATGCGAACAAATACTACCAATCTTATGTTGATGCGATTCATGTTATTGGCGAAAAGGCCAAAGGCCGTGGACCACGCACAAGCCCAGGTATTTCTGTAAAGCTTTCTGCGATTCACCCAAGATATGAGTTCGTTAATCGTTCTCGTGTCCTAGCCGAAATTGTGCCCAAACTTAAAGAGCTAACACTATTGGCCAAACGCTACGACATTGGCCTTACGGTTGATGCTGAAGAGTCAGAGCGACTGGATATTTCATTAGATATCATTGAAGCCGTTTTTCTCGATAACGATTTAGGCGACTGGAATGGTTTTGGTTTAGCAGTTCAAGCCTATCAAAAACGCGCGATTTTTGTCATTGAATGGTTGCGTAAACTAACTCAACAAACGCACCGTAAACTGATGGTTCGTCTAGTTAAAGGCGCATACTGGGACTCCGAAATCAAAAACGCCCAGCGTGATGGTGAACCACATTTCCCAGTATTTACACGTAAGTCATCTACTGATGTGTCTTACCATGCGTGTGCAAATAAGCTTCTAGAGTATAGGGACACCATTTACCCTCAATTTGCGACGCACAATGGTTACACTGCCTCTACAATTCTTGAGTTAGCTGGTGATGATAAGGAAGGGTTTGAGTTCCAATGTTTGCATGGCATGGGAGACAGCCTTTACGACCAGATTGTCACTGAAGAAAAAATTCAATGTCGTATCTATGCACCAGTAGGTGTTCATGAAGACTTGTTGGCTTATTTGGTAAGACGCTTGTTGGAAAACGGCGCAAACTCTTCATTTGTTAACGCAATTGTAGACACTGAAAAGCCGGTTGAAGACTTGTTGTTTGACCCGATGGAACGCACACAGCGCTTAAGTAAAGTTTATAACGATCAAATCAAACTCCCTATTGAGATCTATGGCGACGAACGTGATAACTCAAAAGGATTAGATATAACGGACGTAAATGAATTAGTTCATCTTAAAAAGAACTTAGAAGCCTGGTTTGATGATAATCAAAAACAAGTTGCTGCCGCCAAAGAAAATATCGATGGTGATGCGATTCCAGTTGTGAATCCAGCCAACACAGAGGAAATCGTCGGGTATCACCAGTTTGCGTCATCACAAGAGATGTCTCAGATGTTGGATAAGGCAGAAACTGCGTTTGAGACTTGGTCGACTACTCCAGTGTCTGAGCGAGCAGAGTTATTGCGTAAAACAGCTGATATGTTGGAAAACAACATGGATGAGTTCATCGCTCTCTGTATAAAAGAAGCCGGTAAAATCACAAAAGATGGCGTCGATGAAGTCCGTGAAGCGGTGGATTTTTGTCGTTACTACGCCGCACGTGCTGAAGAATTGGACCAAGATGACCGTTTAGAACCACGTGGTGTTGTTTTATGTATTAGCCCTTGGAATTTCCCACTAGCAATATTCTTAGGTCAGGTCGTTGCTGCAATCGTTACAGGTAATACTGTCATTGCGAAACCAGCAGAGCAAACAAGTCTTATTGCTATACGCGCGATCGAATTGATGAAACAAATTGGCTTGCCGGAAGGCGTTATTAATCTAGTCATTGCAGAAGGTCCTGATGTTGGTAAAACATTATTACCAGACGAGCGTATTAAGGCTGTAATGTTTACCGGTTCAACACAAACCGGAACACTAATTTCTCAAATTCTTGCTGATCGTGGTGGTGAGCAAGTTCCGCTAATTGCAGAAACAGGTGGCCAAAACTGCATGATTGTCGATTCAACTGCATTACCAGAGCAGGTTGTTGACGATGTAATTGCATCAGGGTTCCAAAGTGCAGGACAACGTTGTTCAGCATTGCGTGTTTTATATATTCAAGAAGACATTGCAGATAATGTGATTCGAATGATAAAAGGTGCGCTAGAAGAGCTGACCATCGGTGATCCAAAATTCTTGGCTACTGATGTTGGTCCAGTTATTGATGAGAAAGCACTAAAAGCTTTAAATGCTCATGTTGAATTCATGAAAGACAAGGGCACGTTGTTATATGAAGGAAAGTTAGGTGACGAGTGCAAAAATGGAACCTACTTTGCACCACGCCTATACGAAATCAGTGACATTAACGTTTTGGAAAAAGAAGTGTTTGGACCTTGTGTTCATGTCATTAGATTCAAAGGTGACCAAATAAACGAAGTGATTGACCAAATCAATTCCACTGGCTTCGGGCTAACCATGGGTATCCATAGTCGAATTGAAGAGCGTACGCTTGAATTGGCTCGTTTGTCGCGTGCCGGTAACGTCTATGTTAACCGTAATATGATTGGTGCCGTTGTTGGCGTTCAACCGTTTGGTGGTCGAGGCCTGTCTGGTACCGGTCCCAAAGCTGGTGGACCAAACTATTTGCCACGCTTGATGATTGAAAAAGCAACACCAGATGAATTTGATTATCCAAATGAAGATCCGGCGTTAGAAACTGACGATCTATCAATCAACGCAGCGAATGAAATGATGGAGTTAGCACGTAGCACTCGTGAAAATTGGCGACTGACGGATTTAGTCACTCGTTTATCTCACGTTCGCCAGTTACTAGCGAGCATCGCAACCGTTGATATCGTCGATGACTTAGCTGATAACTTAGAGAAAACATTACGTGTTTCACGTAATCAGTTGATTAATATCGAAAAGAAAATGAAACGCCCGATACAATTGCCAGGGCCGACAGGTGAGTCAAACACATTGTACTTTGAGCCAAGAGGCACGCTAGTTTGTTTCGCTGACAAAAACGTATCATTCCACTATTGGACGCTGTCTGTTGTTACAGCACTAGCAACTGGTAATGTTGTTGTGGCTGTTGTGTCAGAACTGTTCTATGAAGAAGCGCTAGCGTTTAGAGAAAAATTGTTAGCAACTGGGGTGAATCCAGGTGTTCTTCAAGTAGCGAGGTTAAGACATTTAGAGCCATTATTGGCCCATGAAGACTTAGCTGGTGTGGTAATTGAGTCACGTTCAAAACGTACTGAGTTTGTGTCTGAGCAATTAGCGAAGCGCCAGGGTGCAATACTTCCTGTTATCGAAGCCGAATATGATGACAACCTAATCAGTCGTATGCTAACTGAGAAAACGGTAAGTATTGATACGACCGCATCTGGTGGTAATACATCGTTGATGACGTTGACTGAGGAAGAATAAGATACGTCAAAAAACGGTTAAAAGATTCGGCCCGTCGTATACCAAGATTGAGGGGCAGTCATTGGAAAAAGGAAAGGCCCAGTTTTAACTGGGCTTTTTTGTGGGTAGCTGAGTCATAATTAATGACTCAAACGGTGTCTTAAAAAAATACTTTTTAACTTCTCAGTTCGTGTAAAAAGTGCAGATGGTTTTGATACTGATTGAGAATATCTGCTCTTATTGCCTGAGTAGACCAACCCATTATGTCATACCCTTGTCCACCCTCTGTTAAATGAACATCAGCACGAAAATAAGATTCGTCTTGGTCATTATTATCTATTTCTTCATCTATATGACCAATTGGAGAGCTGTGTTTACTCATGTATACGGCATAAACAAATGGTAACTCGTCACCATGTTGAACAATAAGTTTTGCTCCCTTTTGTTCAATGTGTTCTGCCTTCGCTGTCATTCCTTTCTCAGTTAAATATTCAGAAATCTCTGTCATACAGTTAAATACTGTGCTTTGTACAAATTGACGTACATTCGATTTTTGGGGAAGAAGTATCATATTATCAAGTTGCTCTTTCCAACTACCTGAGTTATCGGTTATGGCCATAGCAGGGGTGATTGCAGCAGTTATTTGTTTTGTCGCTTCCACTTTTAGTGATTGCATGAGCCCCCATAATGCTAGCAAAAGGACGATAGCAAACGGAAGGGCGGCCGCAATAGTCATCGTTTGTAATGCTTGGAGCCCACCAGCAAATAGCAAAACAATGGCTAACAAACCAATTGTGATTGCCCAAAACAATCTCTGCCATACCGGGGTATCGTTGCGGCCGTTTGAGCAAAGCATATCTACTACCATTGCGCCAGAGTCACATGAGGTGACAAAGAATACGACGATAATCAAAACGGACAAAAAGGATAATAGGTTACTTAACGGCATTTGTTCCATGAAGTAGAAGAGAG
>NZ_CEYNSH010000073.1:0-6096 GCF_982872775.1 Psychrosphaera sp.
AAACAGTGTCAGCTGAAGATGCCGAACAAGCTCTAGCAGATGCGTTAAACGCAGAGTAATCGATTTAGTTATCGAATGAAGAAAGCCCGCTTTATAGCGGGCTTTTTGTTTGATAAGGGTTACTGTTATTTATCAACAATAAAGCTCCTAAAAAAAGCCAAGTGGATTGATGTCGTAACTAACTAAAAGATTTTTGGTTTGTTGATAGTGCTCAAGTGCCATCTTATGAGTTTCTCTACCTACGCCCGACTTCTTGTAACCACCGAAGGCAGCGTGCGCAGGGTACATGTGGTAGCAGTTAGTCCATACTCGTCCTGCTTGAATGCCACGGCCCATTTTAAACGCTTTGTTCATGTCTCTGGTCCAGACGCCCGCGCCAAGTCCAAACTCCGTTTGGTTCGCTAGCTCGAGAGCTTCAGCCTCATCCTTAAACTTACTGACCGAGATGACAGGTCCAAAAATTTCTTCCTGGAAAACGCGCATCTTATTATGTCCTTCCAATAGCGTCGGCTGTATATAATATCCTGATTCCAGTTCTGATTCGGTTTTCTCAACGCCTCCACCGATCAACACTTTGGCCCCTTCTTTTTTACCGATATCTATATAGGTAAGAATTTTGTCGTATTGTTCTTGCGACGCCTGCGCACCCACCATGGTTTCAGTATCCAAAGGGTTGCCGCGTTTTATCTGTTTACTGCGTTCGATGACTTTTTCAATAAATCTATCGTAGATGTCTTCGTGAACAAACAATCGTGACGGACAAGTACATACTTCGCCTTGGTTAAAATAAGCAAGTACAGCGCCCTCGATACATTTACTCAAATACTCATCCTCATGGTTCATTACATCAGGGAAATACAGGTTTGGTGATTTGCCACCGAGTTCGACGGTCGAAGGAATAATGTTCTCTGCAGCGCATTTAAGGATATGTGAACCAACCGGTGTAGAACCTGTAAATGCGATTTTTGCGATTCGATTACTGGTGGCGAGGGCTTCACCCGCTTCTTTACCAAAACCGTTTACTACATTGAGTACACCCGCAGGTAAAATACCGTCAATCAACTCTAACAACACCAAAATAGAGGCCGGTGTTTGCTCTGCAGGTTTTAGTACGACGCAGTTACCTGCTGCTAATGCAGGACCTAACTTCCATGCCGCCATCAGTATCGGAAAGTTCCAAGGAATGATTTGCCCTACAACACCAAGAGGTTCATGTATATGATACGCCATTGTGTTTTCGTCAAGCTCTGCTAAAGAGCCTTCTTGCGCTCTAATACAGCCTGCGAAGTACCGAAAATGATCGGCGGCAAGAGGAATATCGGCTGCTAACGTTTCTCGTACTGCTTTTCCATTGTCCCAAGTTTCTGCGACCGAGAGCAGTTCGTTGTTTTGCTCTATCACATCTGCAATTTTTAAAAGCATATTTGAGCGTTCTGTGACAGAGGTTTTACCCCAAGAATCTCTCGCTTTATGAGCTGCATCTAGAGCTAGGTTGATGTCTTTCTCGTTAGAACGCGGTATTTGACAAAAAGTCTTACCATCAACGGGGCTTACATTGTCGAAGTAATTATTATCGACTGGGGCGATCCACTCGCCACCGATATAATTTTGATATTGGCTTTTAAAGGTAATGACGGACTTTTCCGTACCTGGCTTTGCGTAAATCATGTTCGTATCCTGTTTTGATATTTAGACATTAGTCTTGGTTTTATTATTTTTTTGATTGTTTTTTTGAACACATCCAAAATAAATTAACTAACATAAAACAGAACTGCTTTGCTTTAAGTTCGAATGTGTTGCTTGTGAGTACACGGACAGGGAGAAGACATGATTATTAACGACCCGATTAAACGACAACCTTCTGTATTGGTTGAAAATAAAGTGACGTTTGCAGCAGAAGAAAGTGAACTAGGCATCTATGACACATACAAAGCAGTGAAGGGCGTTGCATTGCAATCTGATCAGCTGCTTTACTGTGGAATGGTGACCGGTAAAAAGATCATGCACCTCGGCGATGAAGGCTCAGTATTTTTACCACATGAATCATTCGTACTGGCACCTGAGCAAAAAGTCGAAATAGACTTTCCTGACGCTAATCTCAATGAGCCAACGACATGTATTGCGATTGAAATTGCCAAAGAGCGTGTCCAAAAAGTCGCCGACCACTTAAACAGTACAACACCAACTGAGCCAATTTTTGGAGAATGGCATTACAGGCATCAAGCTGTTCATGCTCATCATACCAACCAGACTCAAGCACTGTTGACACGAATCGTCGAGCTATACACTGAAAATACACCAGATAGGCAGTATTTGATTGATTTAGCGATTAATGAGTTAAGTGCCCGGTTATTACGACAACAGACACGAGATTTTATTATTGCACATAGTGAACGTGACCCTGAAGCTAACCACATAAATGCAGTTATTCGTTTCATTTTAGATAATTTGACTATGCCACTCGATATCGAGCAACTATGTAGGGTTGCTGTAATGGGACGTACTAAGTTTTTTGCGGCTTTTAAGAGGCATCTTGGGTGTACGCCTATCGTTTTTCAGCAACAAGAGAGATTAAAAGTGGCTGCCCGAATGTTAGAGCAAGGTCGGCAAGTTACCGAAACGAGCTTTTCGGTTGGGTTTCAAAATATCAGCCACTTTAGCAAGTCATTTAAAGCCTTTTTTGGCCAAGCACCGACTCAATATCAGCAAAACAAAATGATGAAACGAAGAGTAAATTGAGTAAAGCGGCCAAAGATTACCAAAATTCCAATATTTATTGCCATAAGGCCAGTATTTTCGCTAAACAAAATCACATATTGTTGACAGTTTAAAAACTGAACATTAGAATACCGCACCCCTAAATTTAGGGGAGGCGCAATAGTGCGCCAAAATGGGTAGTAACAACTAATCAGGAGCTTATTAATGGCAACTATTAACCAGTTGGTACGTAAGCCTCGTCGCCAGAAGACAAAACGCAATATGTCTGAAGCATTGGACGCGTGTCCTCAAAGACGTGGTGTATGTACTCGTGTTTATACAACAACACCTAAGAAGCCGAACTCTGCACTACGTAAAGTAGCTCGTGTTCGTCTAACTAATGGTAACGAAGTAACATCTTACATCGGTGGTGAAGGTCACAACCTTCAAGAGCACAGTGTAATCCTAATCCGTGGTGGTCGTGTTAAAGACTTACCTGGTGTACGTTTCCACACTGTACGCGGCGCACTTGACTGTGCTGGCGTAGCTGATCGTAAAGCAGGCCGTTCTAAATACGGTACGAAGAAGCCAAAATCATAACGGTTCTCCGTTAGTAAGGCCAAGCAAACTTAATTTATTAGTTTTGGGTTATTCCTGAAGCATACCGGAGAATTTAAAATGCCAAGAAGAAGAGTCGTAGGTCAACGTAAAGTTCTTCCAGATCCTAAGTTCGGATCGGAGTTATTGACCAAATTCATCAACGTAGTGATGTTAGATGGTAAAAAAGCAGTTGCTGAAAAAATCATCTACAACGCACTAGACGTAGCCGCTGAAAAAACAGGTAAAGATCACCTTGTAGTTTTAGACGAAGCACTAGATAACGTACGCCCAAGCGTCGAGGTTAAATCTCGCCGTGTTGGTGGTTCTACTTACCAAGTTCCAGTAGAAGTACGCCCTGTTCGTCGTAACACTCTAGCCATGCGTTGGTTAGTTGAAGCTGCCCGTAAACGAGGTGAGAAATCAATGGCGTTACGTCTAGCTAACGAAATTGCTGATGCGATTGACAACAAAGGTTCTGCTGTTAAGAAACGTGAAGACGTTCATAAGATGGCTGAAGCTAACAAAGCATTCGCTCACTACCGTTGGTAGGCTACACACTAATATTGGAACATCAAAGAGGAAACTATGGCGCGTAAGACACCTATTAATCGATATCGTAACATCGGTATCGTCGCTCACGTTGACGCTGGTAAAACAACGACGACCGAGCGTGTACTATTTTACACAGGTCTTTCTCATAAGATCGGTGAAGTGCATGATGGTGCGGCGACCATGGACTGGATGGAGCAGGAGCAGGAACGTGGTATTACCATAACCTCTGCTGCTACTACCTGTTTCTGGCGTGGTATGGATGCTCAGTTTGATGAGCACCGTATCAACATCATCGACACTCCGGGACACGTTGACTTCACCATCGAAGTAGAACGTTCTCTTCGTGTTCTTGATGGCGCGACAGTTGTGTTGTGTGCGTCTTCTGGCGTACAACCACAGACAGAAACAGTTTGGCGTCAAGCCGACAAGTATCACGTACCTCGCATGGTTTTCGTCAATAAGATGGACCGTGCTGGTGCTGACTTCTTATCGGTCGTCGACCAGATTAAAAATCGTCTAGGTGCGACTCCTGTTCCTGTTCAATTACCTATCGGTGCCGAGGATAACTTCCGCGGCGTTGTTGACCTTTTCAAAATGAAAGCGATCAACTGGAATGAAGCCGACCATGGTATGACATTCACTTATGAAGATATCCCTGCTGACATGCTCGACGATGCAGAAGCATACCGCCAAGAGATGATCGAAGCGGCCGCTGAAGCAAATGATGAGCTAATGGATAAATATCTTGAAGGTGAAGAGTTAACTGAAGAGGAAATCAAAGCTGCGTTACGTCAACGTACTTTGAAAAATGAAATTGTTCTTTGTGCATGTGGCTCAGCATTTAAGAACAAAGGGGTACAAGCCGTACTTGATATGGTGGTGGAATTCATGCCATCGCCAACAGATGTTCCAGCAATTACTGGTATCAATGAAGACGAGTCAGAAGGTGAGCGTCACGCGGATGATGACGAGCCGTTTGCTGCATTAGCATTCAAAATCGCCACTGACCCATTTGTTGGTACTTTAACGTTCTTCCGTGTTTACTCTGGTGTAGTAAAAACTGGCGACAGTGTCTACAACCCAGTGAAAGGCAAGAAAGAGCGATTTGGACGCATTGTACAAATGCATTCAAATAACCGCGAAGAGATAAAAGAAGTTCGTGCAGGTGACATTGCTGCGGCAGTGGGACTTAAGCAAGTAACAACGGGTGACACTTTGTGTGATGCTGATAACAAGATCACATTAGAAAGAATGGAATTCCCAGACCCAGTTATCTCGGTTGCGGTAGAGCCGAAATCACAAGCCGATCAAGAGAAGATGGGTATAGCGTTAGGTAAACTAGCAGCAGAAGATCCGTCATTTAGAGTTGAGACAGACGATGAGACGGGTCAAACCATTATCTCTGGTATGGGCGAACTTCACTTAGACATCATCGTTGACCGTATGCGTCGCGAATTTAGTGTTGATTGTAACGTAGGTAACCCTCAAGTTGCTTATCGTGAGTGCATCACTAAAGCTGTCGAAGTTGAAGGTAAATTTGTACGTCAGTCAGGTGGTCGTGGACAATACGGTCACGTATGGCTGAAGTTAGAGCCTACTAACGTTGAAGGCGACGAAACATACGAGTTCGTTAATGACATCGTTGGTGGTGTGGTTCCAAAGGAATATATTCCTGCGGTTGATAAAGGTATCCAAGAGCAGATGAAAAATGGTGTGCTTGCGGGTTACCCAGTTTTAGGCGTCAAGGCAACATTATTTGATGGTTCATTCCATGATGTTGACTCTAATGAAATGGCGTTTAAAATTGCCGGTTCAATGGCATTTAGAAATGGTGCCATGGACGCTCAACCGAAGCTTTTAGAGCCGATGATGAAAGTTGAAGTCATTACACCTGAAGAATCTATGGGTGATGTAGTTGGTGACTTAAATAGACGTCGCGGTATGATTGAAGGTATGGAAGAAGCACCAGCAGGGATGAAAGCCGTCAATGCACAAGTGCCTCTGGCAGAAATGTTTGGTTATGCCACTGACTTGCGTTCGGCAACTCAGGGGCGTGCTTCGTACTCGATGGAATTCCTAAAGTACGCAGAAGCGCCTAACAACGTTGCTGAAGCGATAATGTCAGCAAGAACTTAATTATATTTTTAATATATGGGTCTACAATTAGATCACTTTAAATTTAAGGAAACTTAAAAATGGCAAGAGAAAAGTTTGAACGTACGAAACCGCACGTTAACGTTGGTACAA
>NZ_CEYNSH010000074.1:0-6031 GCF_982872775.1 Psychrosphaera sp.
CAGTGGAAAGCAGATTACGAAAAAGCCTTTAGCCACTGGCATACCAAACCTCAACCTAGTATTCACCATGTTGATGCCAATATTGAGATAGACCCAATTGCGCAAAGTGCGGTATTTGAAATGACGTATCATCTTAAAAACAATACAAACCAAGCCATAGAGCAAGTGCTGATTGGTCGATATGGGAATTTTGGTTCAATGACGGTTCGTCCGGTTCGCGCTGTTGTTCAGGAAAATATAAGTGCTGACTTTAAGGCGATAGATAAGGTTCCTATGTCTGAACTTAAATCCAATCTTTTAGACGCTCCAATATTTCAACTTAGCGAAACCAAACTTAATCACGTCGTTTTGACCTTAGACAAGCCATTGGCACCAAGCGACATACTTCCTGTCGGGTTTTCATTTGAGTACGTACAACCTAAGTTGTGGCCGTCATCGCCACAATTATTTATAAAGCCTCAATTTAGCTATCTTCGAGGAATTCCGTGGATGCCTGTTGTTGGTTTTCAACCCGAATGGACGTTACGTAATGACAAATTACGTGAAGAACACGGTTTATCAGAATTGTCCGGGCTAAAACCATCAGAGCGTTTTGCACAGCAACCGTATCAATTGGAGTGGGACAGGCCTTTGGCGTATCAGTGGACCAGCTATACCAGTCAAATCAAAGTACCAACAGGTTTTTATGCGATAGGGCCTGGTGAACTAGAGAATGTCAGTCAGACGCAGTCACAGACAGCTTATCAATACCAGAGTGGCCAAGCCATGAGAAACGTACCAAGCTGGTTTGTGATGCCGTTGAATCTAGAATTACAAAATAAGGATCAAAGAAATAGTTCAGTCGAAAATGACCAAGACTTTAATTGGATTAAGCACGAGCAAGTGGTGGATTTGGGGCTTGATAAAAAAACGGGTCAGGATAACAAAGTAACGACGCAATTATTTGTCAAAAATAGCTCGGACGCTGAGACACAAAAACAAATTAATCAAGCCGTCACCATCAATCAAGCCGGAATGGCCGATACATTGGCGTGGTTATCTGAGCATATCCAGCCTTATCGCCACAGCAGTCTAAGAATGTTTTCGTCACCAGACTCGGGACCAACAGGTTATGCCTTGCCGCAAAACATGCTGATTGGGTATGAAGTTGGCTTTTTGGCTAGTCCTACAGAAGATGCTGGTTTTGATCAGCGATACCGCCGCGCCGTCCACGAAACTGCACACCAATGGTTTGGTCATGATATTGGAAATGGTATTGCCGAGGACAATGCATTTTTGGTCGAGTCCTTAGCCAAATATGTCGAGCTAGTCATGATAGAAAAAAGATACGGACACTCAGCCAAAGAAGCGCTGGTGGAATACGAAACCGAACGATTTAATCGAGTCCATAAGTTTTATTACGGCGAAGCGCGTGGCTTGGTCGACGCGACCTCACCACACCAACAATACTCTCAAGCGACAGTTGCTTTTAATCAACTGCGCAACGAACTAGGCGATGACATCATCATAAAAACACTCAAGCAGCTGTGGGCCGAGCATGGTTATCCAAAGAAACCCGCAACCTCGATGGACTTTTTTCGACTTTTAAAAGCAAATGCGCCTGCGGATAAAGCAGAGTGGGTGGAAGAAGTGTTGTTGTATTAGACAGCAGCCAATTGACCTATGCAGGTGTATCAAAAGCCTATAACTATGAATACGATGCGGTAGGGAACTTAACTCTTAAAAGTGATTATTCGACAAGCATGGTTTATGACTCAGCCGGTCGAAGTCAAAGTAATGGTTGGGCTGGGCCTAACGCGGTGAGAAGCATTACTCGATCAAATAATAGTGTGGTTAGTTTCGAATACGATAAGTCAGGTAACATGGTCAAAGGTGACGGCTTGACTAGTGCAACGTACAATGTCTGGAATAAGCCAACGTCGATTGTTCGTGATGGAGTTTCATTATCTTTCTTGTATGGCCCAAATAAAATGCGTCATAAACAAACCAAAACAGGACCAACTTCGTCAACACTGTATTACTATGACAGCTTGTATGAAATTGAAGAAGTAGGTGGTGAGACGGTTTGGAGTGCTTATATCGGTGATGTAGCGATAGTGAGCCAAAACGAACAACTTGGGTACCATATTCGATTCACCCATAAAGATAGATTGGGAAGCAGCACTACCTTGACAGATCACAACGGTAATGTGATTGAGTCTCGAGAGTTTGATGCCTTTGGTAAGCCGCGTTCTGTCGACAATTTGGATAAGCCAGCTTGGGAAATCAAATTAAACAATCCACAGTTAGGTGTACGTGGCTTTACAGACCATGAACACTTGGATGATGTGCGTTTAATTCATATGAACGGACGGGTGTACGATTATAACCTTGGGCGGTTTATGAGTGTTGATCCTTTTGTACATGAAGGCTCTCAGGGAATTAATCCGTATTCCTACATTATGAATAATCCGCTGGCGGGGACTGATCCGACTGGTTATTCACCTGAGGAAGTAGAGAAGAAAGTTAAAGTCAGTGTTGCAGGAAGTCGGATAAAACGAACTGTTACTGTTTCTGCAAAAGCTAATGGAAGTGGCGGTGCGACTATTTCTATTTCTGGGGGGAATGGCGCAGCTAGAGGAGCTGTCAAAGGAATGTTGACAAACAAGTTAGAAGGGGCCGGGTTTAATGTTGCGGACATAGGTTCTCAAAAAAGTATCTCTCAACAGAATGAGGGCGGGACAAAGCCGCCAAATGCAGAAAAAAGGTCCCAAATGCCTGAACTTCTTAACGATTTTGTTGCTGGGCGCATTAGTTTTCCACAGGGAATGGACAACGATATTGCGCGATCAACTATGCAGGAAGTAAATGACCAAGCTGCCGATTATTTTGGACTAGAAGATCCATTAGATAGTAACGCCGGATGGGTAGCTAGAACTGCTATCGGTGAATTCAATGGAATGAGGCAACCCTATGTCGAAGCTATGGCTTGGGTTATTAGGAATAGAGTTGAAAGCAAACACTTCCCGAACTCATATAAAGATGTTGTTCTTCAAAGAAAGCAATTTTCGTCTTGGAATACAAACGATCCAAACTATGATCGAGTAATGAACCCAGACACATCCAGTGAATGGTTTAAGCAGACTTTAAGTACCGCAAGGAGAGTGTTAAATGCACCAAGCTCGAAAAATCCTTTACCTAATGTGAGGCATTACTATAGTCCGCGTTCAATGACGGGTGGAAAGACTCCAAGTTGGGCCGTAGGAAAAAGTACTGTAAAGTACAAAGACGTTAAATCAAACTATATGACCTTGGTTAAGGGGTAGATTCATGAAATATTTTTCCTTGTTGATATTTTTGCTAGTAATCTTGCCTGTGAAGGCGAAGGATTTTAGCTTTCCCTGTGTGGTTGGCAAATCATGCACACCAGAATTCGAATTAAAAAAATATTACGTAGAATTAGCTGAACTTGATGAATTCGTTGATATGGAATCAGGGTTGGAAGGTGTTCAATTCAGTACTTTTCATAGTAGCGACTTTGGATTAATAGTGAATATTACTGTTGGGCGTTTTTCTACCCTTTTTCTATATAGCCAACGACAGCTAGTTCAAAGTGACCTAAATAAATTTGGCTATAAATTGGAAACTGGGCTGATATCAGGTGTCAAATTTAGAAATTTGAACGCTTTCATAGAAGTATATTCAAACGTTGCTGAAGAGCCTCCTTATGTCATTGAGTTTTTGAATAGTAATGGTTCCATAAAGAAATTAGATTGATAAAAGGTTAGGGCCAAATAAAGATTTGTGCATAACCAGCTTCGGCTGGTTTGCTTTGAGGTCAAAGCCAAGTATTTACATCGACTGATATTCAGTTTAAAGCCTCATTAACAGAGACTTTAAACAGCGCAAAATCGAAGAAACTAAAATCAGGTTGAAGGTTGATTTAGTTATGTTTTATTAACCGATGTTGTTACATCTATATACACTAGGGACACAGTTGTTAGGCTAAGCCTCAGCCGCACAATCTGACAGTATTACCAAATATAAGGGATGATATGATCCAGTCTGAATATCAACGCTTTCTTCAAACATTAATTTCATCTTCATCTAACCCTTCAGTTCATAAACTTGCTATTTTGGTACTGCAACATCTAGATGAAATCATTCCACTTGGCACGCACCAAGGCCACAGAGTAAAGCAACGAAAAAGGCGTCATGGGGTCAAGTTTTGTTGATGATGATAAGCAACTGTGAAACCACTAGTAAAATCACACGCATCACTGCAATAAACTCCAAATTCGCCGCTTACATTGAAAATTCAGGGTTTAATTCATCACCGTATAATGCAGCATCTAGTTCTTTTAGCATTCCTGTAATTGTATTAATTAAGTATTGAGTGAATTTTTCTTGGCCTAAGGTTCGATCAAAAACGTTTGTCGGTATGAATCGTTTCATTTCCTGTATAAATTCTTGGCTAACGACAATCTTTGGTAGTTGTTCAATTTTTGTAGAAAGCATGGAGTGAAAGTCAGTAATTTTATAGTCATTGAGTTTGTGGGAAACAAGCTCTGGCTTTACTGTAGCACCTTGCTGCTTAAGCCACGCCAAATCCCAAATGTCACGATGGCGAACATATTTCTGAGTGGCAGCCAGTGAAACGAGTTTGTCTGCCATAACTTCATCCAGCGTTTCAGTGAGTATTAGTGTATCGCTATAACCGTCAGGTAAAAAATCATAATTTAATTGCAGTGGTAATGGCTCTTTCGTATAAGCAGGAATATTTGTAACTTCTACTTTGATTTTTTGCTTAGGCATGTGTTTTTTATCAGAAGCCGTTGCTACCGCGATTTGCCATTTATCAATTTTTAACTCTTCATACTTTAGCTCTTCTTTTAATTTTTTAGGCTCTTTAACGGTAACCTCTAAACCATAACGTGTGCCGACATATTTCTCTATGCAGGCTTTCATTTCTGCTAGAGTTTTTGCTGAAAAATCTTTTCCACCAGCAAAGTCGAGATCTTCACTGAAGCGATTGCCGCCATAGCATAGTCGAAGTGACGTTCCACCCTGGAAAACCAAATTATCCAAAAAACCACCTTTTTCTAAGGCAAATAAAATATCGTAGTGCAGTGACTCTTTTTCTATGACTGGGCGCATGTTAGAAGCCTGCTCGTTAGTCATCGCTCTCTCAACGAGTTGTTCGAAGTTTTGTTGCTCAATCTTCATCTAACATTGCCTCTTCTACTAAATGGGTATTGCGGCCTACACGTTTAAGATCACGATAGGCGGCACGTTTAGTTGCTAAGCGTAATGGTCGGTCAATAGTTTCTGTATGTTCGAGAATATCATTTACTGATCGTTTTGTATGGGTAAACTCAATAGTGCCAAAAGGTGTTTTATATTCACCTTTTCTGCCCGTTGTCATTACTGTTAAACGATCAATAGGGATTTGTGAGATAACACCATACTCTGATAATGCCGACTCTAAACTAAGATAATTATATTCCCCTCGTCTGATGGTTGTAGCTAAACGTTCTAACAAGTCACTTCGCTTGCTTTGAGCCAAATTATTAATGTAAATACCCTTACAGGCTCGCACTAATATATTAGCTTCAACTAATCGTTGAATCCCAGCTCTGACAGCTCTAGAAGAGCTCTCATGAAAAATTTTAGCTAAATCTGAATTAGTAAAAATGTATCGACCTTGCTTGTCATAAGCAGCGAGTCTTTGAATAGCAATAGTTTTATTCACCACCCCTCCAAGTAAACAAAAGTGACACATTTATGTGTCGTTACCGTCTACATAATGTAGTTTAAATGTTAAGTGGACGCAAGTGACACATAAATGTGTCGTTAGTGTTTACATGTGTGAAAGTGAAAATGTTGTACAGTCCCATCAATACAGGCACTTCGATAGACTAATAAATCCTTCTTACTTCACAAATAAAAAAGCCGACGAGAACGTCGGCTTATAACTAAAGTTTAAATCCTAAACTTAAAAACGAATCTAAGACCTAAGATCCTAAACTCTAGATCCCAGACTTTAAACCCT
>NZ_CEYNSH010000075.1:0-5679 GCF_982872775.1 Psychrosphaera sp.
CTTTCATAATCGAACTCTTAATAGGAGTGAGTGCCACTATAGTATCACTGAAAGTAAAACTTTCACCTGTATAGCTAACGCCTCATTCAGAGGCAAAAAATAATTGCTTATACTTCAGCGACGGAGGAGCACAAAGCAATTGATTTTAGTCCTGCTTAATTGACTTGTTAGTTGCCCTTAGTTAACCTGTGTGTACAGTTGTGATGACGAGGTTGTTATGGATACTAGAATTCAATTCCGAATAGATGAAGAAGTCAAAAGGCTAGCTCAACAAATGGCAGAGAGTCAGGGGCGAACTATTAGTGATGCTTGTCGAGAGCTTACAGAGCAATTGGCTGAGCAGCAACGCCTAAAGTTATCTCATGACACTTGGCTGTCGGAACAGGTTAATTTAGCATTTGAAAAGCTAGAAGCTGGGAAATCAAAGTTCGTTACTCATGAAGCGGCCAAAGCCTCTATGGCGGAGCGAAAAGCAAAAATTAGACTTCGGGATTAATTGTGATTTATTGGGAAGAACAATCACTGATTGATCGAGAAAAGATATTTGAGTTTCTGCACGAGTTTAACCCCTTGGCCGCAGAAGCAACTGACGACTTGATTGAGGAAAAGGTTGAAAGCCTATTGCTACAGCCAGAAATGGGAGTCGAGCGAGAAGGTATAAAGGGACGTCTGTTAATGATCCCTGAAATATCAATGATCGTGTCATATTACACCGATGGAAAAAACATCAGAGTTATGAGAGTTCTGCATATGAAGCAAAAATTTCCAGATTGATGCTTTGGGCATCTAACGTCGTGTTAATGGGCGTATAAATGCTTCGCTAAAATTAGCGACGAAGGAGCAAAACAACTGCTTTTTGTCCTGCTGTATTGACTTGTTAGCTGCCGCTTTAATAGTGATAACGACAAGAAATTATTGTCAAATATGTATCAGATGCAGCATAAACTAAACGATTAGTTTCATCTATCCGCCTAGACCAGAAACCTGATAGGTTTTCTTTTAATGGTTCTGGCTTACCAATTCCTTCAAAAGGCGAACGCTTAGTATCGTTAATTAATTTATTAATACGCTTTAGAGTTTTCTTATCTTGGCTTTGCCAATATACATAATCTCCCCAAGCTTCATCAGTCCATGCAAGTTGCCTAGTCATCAATTAAATCTCTAGACTGTGCCTGACCTGAATTATACTGCTCTATTGATTTCGATAAATGTGCAGCGTTAGCTGGAGATTTAAGTAAATGAACAGTTTCCATAAGGCTGTTGTAATGATCCATAGACATTACTACAGCATCTTCCGCATCTCTGCGAGTTATTACCGTGTAATCAACATCATTTACTACATGGTCCAATACTGATTTAAGTCCGTTTCGAGCTTCTGTGAAAGAAACTATACGCATAAAACACCTCTCAAGTTGTACAACTAATAAGACAAGTTTAACTAATCAATAATACATGTGCAAGATATAAGACAACTCAAAAATCCGAAAGGCAGTTTGTATTTGCTGAAATCTGCAATAATTGAACGAAGTGAAATGCAGATTTTAGCAAATGTAAAATGTCCGAAGTCGCACCAGCGACTGCCATGAGGCGCTTGTTATGTTTTACTCCTTATTGTTCATTTCATCTAATCTTTTCTGTGTTTGTTCAAGTGTGCGCACATTATTCTGTATTCGTTGAGCATCTGTCTTAGCTGTCCTATCAAATGGCTCAAGGGACCACTCTGTTTCACCTTTCAGCATTCTGAACTGGGTTCCCCATATTTGGGCTTTGCCAATACTTAACAAATATCGATCTTCGGCAGCACAAGCCAACCATTTGGCACTCTTATTATTCGGGTCAAGTTTAGAAGCTCTAGTTGCTAAGTTTTGGGCTGTTTTGTAGTCAATTGATGTGCCGCCATGTTGAAAAATAATGGCAGCATGGTAGTAATCGCTCGCTGTCGTAAGCAAGCCTTCCTCAAGCATTTCTTTCGCTCTATTTAATCTTTTTGCATCAGCGCTAGGAGAATATAAGTTGTTTTTTCTCTCAAATTGATCACTTTCATACATTTCCCGCAACTCTTGATTTTCACTCGCACAGGCAAATATGGCAGTGCCACAAAACAATATGGAATATACAAGGACGTGTTTAATCATATAAATTTTCCAAGAAACATAGCGCTTCATTAAGAAGCGAGTTTAGTTTTTTGCTAAACTAAGTGAAGAAGGAACTCGAGCAAGCCGTGACGAGCCTTTCTTTAATGACTTGTTATAATTCGTCATCTCCAAATTTTAAAATCTGTTTACAGTTTCGGATTGTTAAAATATTTATCTTAGCGCCAATGGTATAAATAACTCTATAGTTTCCAATAATCAATTCTCGATAATTCTTGCCTGGCAACTCAGGGACAGCTCGCCCCATCTCTGGTTGATGTGCTAAAGCATCAGTAGCGTCCAATATGTCATTAACCCATTTTATGGCCGCAGACTTTTTATCTAAAGCTATGTAATCTGAGATTGACTCTAGCTTCGATATTGCTAAAGGCGACCAGTTAACCTTCATTTTTCAACCTAGAAAGTAATTTCTCTCTCACTGAGTCACTATCTAGTCCAAGGCCTTTAGACAATTGCATTTCGGCTTTGTTTATCTCCTCAAGCAATTCAATTTTTTCTTGCATTGCTTCATATTCAGCGACATCCAAAACCACTGCTACTCCTTTACCGCGCTGTGTAATCACAAGTGGTCTGCGTGTCTCATTAATTTGTTTAATGTACGAAGCAACACCTGCTCTAAATTCAGAAAGGGGTTGTATATCTTGGTCAAAATGAATTCTACTCATAACCATCTCTTTGTACTTTTAGTTGTACAAAGTAGTGTAATGCAACTTGAGGAATATGCCAAACCCGGAAGAGAATTATAACGCCTGGTTAAGAGGCGAGCTTTAGCTTGCTAAACTGTTTGCCGAAGGCTCGAGCAAGCTATTACGAGACCTCCTTGAACCTCTTGTTATGTACCACAACCTTCGTTATAAGCTTGTTGATATATAAGTAATTTACGTGAACAACTCTCAGTTTTAAAGTGAAAATAACATGAATAAGAAACACTATTTTGAGATTTCGCAAGTGGAGGTGGAGTCCAGGTTGGGCATGACTTTGGGTTGTGAAAATTCGAAACAGAAGATGTTACTAGTCCAAGGTGGGAGTATTCCGCCTTTGCTACACCAGTTTGTAAATCTAACTCCCAGTACATTTTCTTAGAGGTTAGCGTTAGCCCAACCAAAGACGATGCTATTAAAATTATAACTATAAGGTACTTCACCTTAACTTCCTTGTGTACATAACGTCCCAGCGAACGTAGTGAGTGTGTTGATTGGGTTGTTATGTGCGTGTTAGCAAGCAAACGGAAAGTATTTATTTTCCCGAGTGTGAACACTCCACAGGTCCTCTTTTTCACCCACCGATAAGAAAATTTTCTCATGTGTGCTACAAAGGTAACGTACTCTATCCTCAGTCAGATTGTTATAGCTAGCAATAGCTCTAGTCGATCTAAATTTTTTACCTTCCGAGTTTTCGGTATTCTGAGTAAGCCACTGAAATATGCGCTTTGAGTCTTTTGAATCTGATATTGATTTTGTGACTGACTGCACTAAAAATACAGTGATTCCGGCAATAGCACCGCCTGCCGCACCAATTATAATTCCATCTAAAATTGACGGGGAACTCATATTTTCTCCTTGAGCACATAACGCCCCGTTCAGGAGCAATGTTTGGTTGGTGTTAAAATTGGAGCTTGCGACAATAACACCAACCAGTTGTTAATTGTCTATCCTGTAACGGCTTGTTATGTGTTCATTACTTTCTAAGCTTCAGTGCAAGAGGCTGATTCAGAATTTTCCATCTCACACTCGAATTGAACCGTACCACAAGCCAGAGTCCATGTGCGTTTATCTAAAAGCGGATTGTTACCTTTGTGTTCAATGATTATCTGCTCATCAGCACAGTTAACCTCGGATTTTGACATTTTTATAATTTCTGAATCCGACGGCATTTTTTTAACAGGAATGTGAACTGTACACCCAGAAATGATAATTGAAGCTAATACTGCCGACAAAAGTCTCAAGTTAAACTCCTTTTTCGATTTGGACACATAACGCCCTGTTAATGGGCAAAATATAGTTGGCTAAAATTAAGCGACGAAGGAGCAAAAGCCAACTGTATTTTGTCCTTGTTAAACAGCTTGTTATAAGTACTTATATGCAATCGTAGCCAGTACTGCACGACACAAGTAAAGGTAAAAACCACCAAAAAGGTGATAGAAACAAACTTATGCCGAGGAAAACGATGTGCGGTAAAACAGTTTCATTAGCCTTAGCTAGCAGCAAGTTTATGAACAAAAATATTACACCGTAAATCGCTAAACCAATAAACCAAACTAAGAAATAATGTATACCTGATTGCTCACCCGAAACTAAGAATAAAGTTGCGCCTAATAACGAAGCTACCAACGCCACGAATGAAGCAAAGATAAAACCTTTTTTACGCTGAATAAAATACAATGATTCAATGCAAATTATTGCTATCAAAAATGGTATCAAATACTCGATTGATTTATCCATGCTTCCTTGTACTTATAACGCCTCACTAAGAGGCAAATATCAGTTGGTTAAAATAAGCGACGAAGGAGCAAAAACCAACTGTTATTTGTCCTTTTGAGTGACTTGTTATATGGCTACTTTCTGTCTTGCCAACATTTAGAAAATACTATGTTATTAGAGTTTGATACAACTAGCTTATGAACATAATCTAAACCATGAACAGGGGCTGGATCTTTACCAACCATATACACAGCATAAGATGAGGGAATTAATTTTTCATTAATACTTACCGATGCTTCATTGTTTAACAATAAACCTTCGAATAACCCTTGATAACCCGCCATAACATGAATTGCTTTATTTAACTCTTGCCCTTGCAATCCTTCTGTCGCAATCCAAAGGTTTGAATGATCCACAAGTTTGTTTTTTGGTAATTCAGACAAGCTATTAATTATGTATTCTTTGGCATTTTTCAAATAAGGTTTATGAGTCGCCATATTACCTTCAACAAAACTCTTTGCTTTTGAAACAGAGATAATAACTTTTGAGTTGTTAGTTTTATAGTAAATTGCAGGTAGCTCGTAAGATATGGGATTGCTTAAACCGGATTTCCATTTGACTGGGTAGCTATTTGATTCGCAAGGGTCAGAGTCGGCATGAACTAAGCTAGAAACTAAAAACACCATCAAAACTAAAATTTTACGCATACTTTCCTTAGCCATATAACGCCTTAATAACAGGCAATTGACTCGTTGGCTAAAATCAGCGACTGACAGGAGCAAAGCCAACGAAGAATTGCCCTGTTAATTAACTTGTTAGCTACCGCTGCTAGCCAAGCTTACTATGAAAACCACTTTGCCCAACTTACTCAAAAATCTCAATGACAACGTCACAATAATTTGAAAACCGATAGTCGAAGAGACAAGCCCCTAAGCTTGTCGAAGCCTCGATGGCCTTGAAGAAATAGACCGACTTGCACAAACTAATCCGCGACTCGAACCAAGAAAGCATGGTGCACAAAAGTGAAGTAGCCCATGAAAGTACTCGGAGTCATCGTGGGTAGTTAACGCCTTAATAACAGGCAATTGACTCGTTGGCTAAACTGG
>NZ_CEYNSH010000076.1:0-5577 GCF_982872775.1 Psychrosphaera sp.
CATGGAGTATTTTTCTCAATAGGGTCAACTATCGCGACCGGACTAGTGAGTAAAGACAAAGAAGCAAGTGCTATTGCAACTATGTTTACTGGCTTGACAGTAGCTTTGGTGACTGGAGTACCTTTAGGGACCTGGATTGGTCAAGAGTTTGGTTGGCGAGCTACATTTCTAGTGGTGTCACTATTAGGGCTTGTCGCTTTAATAGGAAGTGCTTTATTGATCCCAAATAACCTAAAACAGTCAGTACCTGCGACGTTAAAAGAGCAATTGCAAGTACTAACACAGCCGCGCTTACTTTTGGTTTACGCGATGACTGCAGTCGGCTATGGAGGGACGTTTGTTGCGTTCACATATCTTGCGCCTATTTTACAAGATGTCACTGGCTTTGCGGCAAGCTCGATTGGCTTAATTATGCTCGTATATGGCGTTTCGGTCGCTGTAGGGAACATTTGGGGTGGAAAACTCGCCGATAAGAGAGGCCCGATTGGCGCCCTAACCATTATCTTTTCAATGTTAATTGTTGTGCTAGCGGTCTTCACTTTTTCTGCAACTAATCCTTATACCGCGGTGATCACAGTATTGATTTGGGGAGCATTCGCATTTGGCAATGTTCCGGGACTGCAAGTCTATGTTGTTCAACTTGCTGAAAAATTCACTCCGAACGCTGTAGACGTAGCGTCCGGGTTAAACATAGCCGCCTTTAATATCGGCATCGCGATAGGATCAATCACTGGTGGTCTCGTCGTTGACGAACTAACACTGATGGACACTCCTTGGATTGGCTCATTAATTGTAGTTGGAGCACTTATCCTCACTGTTTGGTCTGGAAGACTCGATAAGAAAAGTATGACTTCAACAGCAATGTAAACAAACCAGCATACCGAGAAGAAATATAATTAATGATATTTACTTAGCCTTCTCTCGCACTGCCTTAAAAAAGTGCACTCTAACTAAAAGGGTGCGCTTTTAATTTCAATTTTCTAACTTTTTAGTGAAGAGTTGCCTGATCATTTTTCATTGTCATGAAATAAAACATTCATCAAAACAACACATTTTAATTGAAATCAAGAGGCTATAATTCAAGCTACTTCTAAGTATCAGTTAGGCTCGATCTAAAACAACAACTGGTATGTTTCTTTCTTAACTACTTAAACATCGATTTATAAATCGATAAGGCCGATTGCGTTTTACTATCGTGTGTCAAAGATAATGGGAGATGGTCCACCATGCGAAATATTATCGAACTCATTCACAACACTGTTGATGAACTAAGTCAGCTAACACATTTAGGTATTAGTCAGTTTGAAATGGATGTTAAAGACATGGACGAAGAGATAGACAAGGATTTGTTAGGTATTGAAGAAAGTAACAGAGCGAATTATAGCTACACTAGGTCCTATAACTTAAATAAAAACAAGTGACTGGGCATAGGATATTTACTGATTTCGGTCAGGGAAAGTAGGGCCATATGTCATCCATTTCCCTATGTAAATTAACGAGTACAAACCGAAAAAACATTTATGTGCAACCAAAGCCCTTACTACGCTATGGATTAACTATCGGAACAATTTAAAGTATTTTTTTTTGTATTGTTTTCTATTAGTACGCCCTCCTACTAAATTGGCCATCTTTTGCTATATCTTATAAGACGTTAATAGTATTGGATACACCAAGATGTGGGAAAAACTGTTCAGATCTGATTTTATGCCTCATGGCATGTGTTATATGTGGGAGCCAGGGTTGGTTTGGCTTCATGTCATCTCAGATGCATTAATTTTTTTGGCGTACATTAGTATTCCCGTCACCCTTGTTTATATTTTAAAGATACGTTCCGATCTCATATTTTCTAAAATCACTGCCTTGTTTGGTGCATTTGTTTTGTTGTGTGGTTTTACGCATTTGATTGCGGTTTATACCGTTTGGAATGGTGCTTATTGGTTCAGCGGAACCGTTAAATCAATAACAGCATTAGTCTCTGTAGCAACAGCTTATATGCTGTGGAAGTTGGTCCCGACACTGAAAGAAATTCCCACGGTTGAGAAGCTAAAAATTGAAGTGGAAAAACGTGAGGCTGCAGAAGCGTTATTGACTGAGAAAGCCAAAAAGCTTGAACAGGAGTCGAAAAAGTTAGCATCGGTTAACGACGAGCTTAAAGCGTTTGCTTATGCTTCATCACACGATCTTAAATCTCCTCTTCGCGGTATAAAACAACTGGCTAGTTGGATTGAGGAAGACTTGGAAGACGAAGGAATGAGCCTACCAGAAGACTCTCAAGAGCACTTTACCTTATTGAAATCCAGAATTACCCGAATGGAACGACTTCTTGATGACTTACTCGAATACTCAAAAGCTGGCCATGCCACTGGAGATTTAAAAGAGGTCGATGTCAAAGAACACAGTACCGAGCTTTTTGAGCTGTTAAACACTAAGACCAAAGCTCAATTGCACCTAGCTCAAGGTTTACCTACCTTCAACACACTTGAGCAACCCTTCTCTCTTGTCCTGCGTAACATTTTAGACAATGCCCTCAAACACAGTGATAAGAACGCTGGAAATGTCTGGGTTGATGTAGAAGAGCAGTCAGACTTTTATCTATTTAAAATTACTGATGACGGACCAGGTGTCAGCCCCGAAGACTTCGATAAAATCGTTAAGATTTTTAGCACACTTAAGCCAAAAGACGAGGTCGAAGGCAGTGGGATGGGCTTGGCAATCATCAATAAAATTGTACAACGTGTTGGCGGCGAGCTGTCGTTTGAATGCTCAGAAGGTAAAGGCCTTACGGTCAAATTTACTTGGCCTAAACAAAGAGCAATTGAGTCGTTAAAAGAGCTAGATGCAATTTAAGGCACAATCTATAAAGAAATACACGAGGTTTAAAATGGATCAAGTCGATACAACACAGCCTAAAGAAAAATACGATGAGATAAATATTTTGCTCGTTGAAGACGATGACATTGATGCTCAAGGCATTAAGCGGGCGTTTAAAAAACAGAAAATTACGAACCCGGTCACTAGAGCAAGGAATGGATTAGAGGCTTTAGAGAAGTTGCGTTCGGGAGAACTATCAAAACCCAGAATTGTACTTCTCGATATTCAAATGCCCAAAATGAATGGTCTAGAGTTTTTGAAGGCAATTAGAGATGACGAAGAGCTTAAGGATACCGTTGTATTTGTTTTGACGACATCAAAATCAGAGGAGGATATTGTTGCAGCATATAAAAAAAGCATTGCGGGCTATATCGTAAAAACTGAGCTTGATACGTCTTTTGAGCAGCTCATTCAATTACTTCGCTCTTACTGGCGAGCTATTGAGCTACCGAAAAAGTAACAGTGTGGTGATACTTTGAAAATATTACTTGTTGATGACGATCAAGTCGACAGAATGTCGATAAAACGTCTACTAAAGAAATCAAAACTCGACGTCGAAATTACTGAGGTCGAAACAGGAATAGATGCCCTACGTGCTCTGGAGTCGAATGACAATCCAGAGTTTGACCTCGTACTGTTAGATTATCAGTTACCTGACATGAGCGGTTTTGATGTACTCAAACGCACATCAAATGGGATTTTTGGTGCAACTGCAATTATCTTTTTAACCGGGCAGGAAGATGAAGAACTTGCCGCACGTTGTTTAGAAAACGGTGCTCAAGACTTTTTACTGAAAAAAGACATTACCCCGAGTCATTTACAAAAAGCGATAACGCATTCGAGACTGCGTCACGAAAACGAAAAGCAACTGGATGACAGTCGCAAGAAAATGCAAGAGCTAGCAGAACATGATCAGCTCACTGGTTTATTGAATCGCTATGCGTTTGAGCAACATATCGCCGAAACTCACTCACTGCGAGAGCGCCTTGAGGTGTCGTTTAGTCTCATGTTATTGGACTTGGATAATTTTAAGTGGATAAACGATACGTATGGCCACAACTATGGTGACCGAATCCTTACTTTAGTTTCAGAGCGTCTTCAAAAAGTTTGCCGCGAACACGATTTGTTGTGCCGTTTGGGGGGAGATGAGTTTGCACTTGCCCTGTACTGCAAAGAGCAAGGATACTCCCACATTGTGGCGCATCGAATCTTTGAAGCACTAAAGGAACCATTCGAAGTTGATAGTTTGAGTCTTAAAATTGAATGCAGTATTGGCATTGCAGAGTTTAACAGCGATTTTGATAGTTTAAATGATGCTCTAAAAAAAGCAGATTTAGCGATGTATCAGGCTAAAGCCAGTGGTAAGAACACCTTTCACTATTTTAGTGATGAACTTCAAAAAGCGGCAGAACGACGTATTTGTATCGAAACGGAACTTCGAAATGCATTGGAAAATGATGAGTTTATTGTTTTTTATCAACCTCAAATAGGAACAAAGTCAAAAAGTTTAGTCGGAGCTGAAGCCTTGGTGCGTTGGAATCATCCAGAAAAAGGACTGCTGGGCCCTGGTGCTTTTATGGATGTGGCAGAGGCAACTGGTTTGATCGCTAAAATAGATCAAGTTGTTCTTGAAAAGGCGCTAAAACAAAAATCAGAATGGACAAATAAACACAAAGTAGAAAATGATTTTAGAGTGGCAATTAATA
Organism: Psychrosphaera sp.; assembly: GCF_982872775.1. Classification (NCBI taxonomy): domain Bacteria; kingdom Pseudomonadati; phylum Pseudomonadota; class Gammaproteobacteria; order Alteromonadales; family Pseudoalteromonadaceae; genus Psychrosphaera; species Psychrosphaera sp. The sequence goes on from NZ_CEYNSH010000076.1 coordinate 4,578, forward strand.
TCTCGGCAAGTCACCTAAAAGATCCTGCGTTTACTGGCAAAGTAAAAACGTTAATTCAGAAATTTGATATCGACCCAGGGCAGATTGAACTGGAGATAGTCGAAAGTGAACTCGTTAATGACTTCGAAATGGCTATTAGAGTATTAGAGGAATTGAACCAGTTGGGCATTGTGCTTGCGATAGACGACTTTGGCACCGGTTATTCTTCATTAAGTTATTTGAAGCATCTAAAAGTACACACGCTCAAAGTAGATCGTTCTTTCATTATTGATGTTGCGCAAAGTGAAGTCGATTGCCAATTATTAAAAGGGCTAATCAACCTTGGCCAGTCAATGAACTTAAATATCGTTATTGAGGGTGTTGAAGAGGCAGAACAATTAGAAAAATGTGAGGCCTTTAATGCTGAGATTGTACAGGGATATTTCTTTTCCAAGCCACTGCCAGCAAATGACTTCATTTCGTTTTGCCAAAAGTCTGGATAGATCAACTATTGGTTTAAAAAAGGCTTCTGCATTTGCTTTTCTATTTGAAAAGTATGCAAAAGCCTCACGAGTTATCCTTAGCTAAAACGTTCCAAGTTGTTATTGCATCCCACCTAGTGATTGAACACCTAAAACCTAGTCCTTTACTTTAATTATCTAATATCTGGCTCTAGGAGAAGTGATCACGGAGTCAAACTTACTAGCGCTATAGATTTTCTCTGCCAAAATCACTATTTCACGGTGAAATTTAGACGGTACTGCGCGATAGGCTAGTGATAACAGTGCTTTTTTCTTACTTCTATTATTTTTATGATATCTGTAAGTTGTAGAGTTTACGACAAAACCACTCGCTTCTAGACAGCGACCAACTTCCTTTGAGGAATACTCACGTACATGCCCCATATGTCCTAAGCCTCTGAGTTTGGCGAATTCAATTACAGGGTCAGCAATGCTTCGCCCTGTTAAAAACCTTGCGATTGAAGGCAATGAATAAACATTTGGAGTGGTTAAAAGAAGTT
>NZ_CEYNSH010000077.1:0-5445 GCF_982872775.1 Psychrosphaera sp.
ATCAAACATCAAACATCAAACATCAAACATCAAACATCAAACATCAAACATCAAACATCAGCCGCAGTTAATTCTACGTCACTTTTCGTAGACTATGCGTGACCTGCAAAGTGGGTGAGTTGCGCAATGTCGATGCCTAACATTTTAACGGCTTTTTCCCAACGTTCTTCAGCTGGTGTATTGAAGATAACTTCAGGATCGGCTTTAACGGTTAACCATGCGTTGTTGGCAATTTCTTCTTCAAGTTGACCTGCTGACCAGCCCGCATAACCAAGTGTGACTAGGTAGTCTTCTGGGCCTGTGTCTTTGCCTAAGTTTTCTAGAATGTCTTTTGAGGTGGTGACCATGATGCCATCTTCTAGTTGTAAACTAGATGACCAGGTTCGATTGCCGCTGTGTAAAACAAAGCCGCGATCGGTTTGAACAGGGCCGCCGGCGAGGACCAGATTATCGCTCATCGATGAGGATTCTGGGGCGTCAATTTTGATTTCTGAAAGTAGGTGTTTGACGGACATGTCGGTTTGTTTGTTAACAACCAACCCCATCGCGCCTTGTTCGTCGTGTTCGCAAACATAGGTCAGTGAGCGCTGAAAATAGCCATCGTCCAATGAAGGCATGGCAATTAAAAATTGATTGGCGAGACTCAGTGAGCTTGAAAGTTTTACGGTCATAATGGCTCCTTTTAGTCTTTGTTTGACTCAGTGTTGAGCGTGGTGTTCGACGGCGCATTTGTTTCTGAGCTGGCTTTTAGGTGTTCTTGGCTGTCAGAATTATTGTTTTCGGCGTCTTGCAAACGACGCTCGATGGCATCAAACAAGTGGCCTGTGATACTTATATCAAAAGCGGCTTCGATTTCACGAATACAAGTTGGGCTGGTGACGTTGATTTCGGTGATGTAGTCGCCAATAACGTCAAGTCCAACAAAGATAAGGCCTTTTTTCTTAAGGGTCGGACCAATCGCGTTGGCAATGCGCCAGTCGGTTTCTGAAAGTGGTCTTGCTTCACCTCGGCCACCGGCTGCGAGGTTACCGCGAGTTTCGCCTTTTGCTGGAATGCGCGCTAACGTATAGGGCATTGGCTCGCCATCAACAATCAAAATTCGTTTGTCACCGTTGCTAATATCAGGGATGAAACCTTGCGCCATCGCATAACGTGTTGCGTGCTCGGTCAGTGTTTCAATGATAACGGAGACATTTGGATCGCCTTCTTTTACTCTGAAGATTGATGCTCCACCCATTCCATCAAGCGGTTTTAAAATGACGTCGCCTTGCTCTTTGTAAAAGTCTTTAATGAGTTCTGCGTCACGGGTCACTAGCGTTGGTGGCACGAATTCACTGAACCAACTTGTGTACAGTTTTTCGTTTGCATCGCGAAGGCTTTGTGGTTTGTTTACGATTAGCGTGCCTTCGTCTTCAGCGCGCTCAAGCATATAAGTAGCGTAGACAAATTCTGTGTCAAAAGGAGGATCTTTACGCATCAATATGACGTCTAACTCGGACAATGGCATAGCTTGAACCTCACCGAGTGAGTAGTGTGCACCTAATTCATTTTTTACGGTCAATGGTTTGGTACGACCAAAGGCGCGTCCGTCTCGTAGGTATAAATCATTCATTTCTAAATAAAACAACTCATAACCGCGCGACTGAGCTTCAAGTAACATGGCAAAACTTGAGTCTTTTTTGATATTGATGTCCGCGATAGGGTCCATCACGATGCCGAGTTTAATTGTCATAATGTTCCAACTTTTTAGGTCGTTATGGTGGCTGACGATGTTGTGTCATCAACCACAACTGAATTTGTGTCTGATTAAAATAGACCGCAACTTGTATGAATAAGTTTCAATTGATTAACTATTTGAGTCTAAGCCAAATCACCAAACTGAACTTGTAACGCGGTCAATAACGTTAAGGCGGCGGTTTCCGTTCTTAAAATTCGAGGCCCCATTAAGATCTCTTGATAACCAGCGTCTGCCGCAGCTTCAATTTCTTGGTCGTTTAATCCGCCTTCTGGGCCGATAACAAAACGCACACCTTGTTCTGGCAATGTTAAACCTGACACTGAAATGGAGGCTCGAGGGTGCAAATTCAACTTCAATTGATCGGTTTTTTGTTGAATAAACTCAGAAAATTCGATGGGTGGGTGAATCGTTGGAACCGTGGCGCGACCACATTGCTCACATGCCGAAATTGCAATTTTTTGCCATTGTTGATGTTTTTTCTGAAGTCGTTCGCCTTTGAGTTTGACACCACAGCGCTCTGTGAAGATAGGCGTAATATCAGTAATCCCAAGCTCAACTGACTTTTGAATGGTAAAGTCCATCTTGTCACCGCGAGAAATGCCTTGCGCAAGGTGAATCGTCAGGGGACTTTCATTTTCAACTTTGGTTTTGTCATTAATAGTCACTTCAACGGCTTTTTTACTGACTTCACAGATAGTGGCAGAATAATCAAACCCATCTCCACAAAAAACCGTAATGGCTTGACCAGGTGTCATTCTTAACACGCGGCCGACATGGTTTGACGCATCTGCAGACAAGGTGAGTGATGTGTTTAGTTCTATTGGGTTTGGCTCGAATATTCTTGGGATGCGCATGTTTCTTGTAAAATGTTATCTTTGAGTAGCATTATTCTAGCAACTCAAAGTAGTATTGAATATCTAATCGAGCATTTTCATGCCGAATAAAATTAATAAACAAAAGAGCAGGTTATGGCGACATATGTAGAGGTTCAAAATCTTTCCAAATCTTATGATGACGTGGAAGCGGTAAAGGGCATTTCGTTTGCTGTTAAAAAAGGGATCTGTTTTGGTTTATTAGGTCCAAATGGCGCCGGAAAAACCACAACAATTGAAATGATGGAAGGGCTCATTAAGCCGTCAAACGGTCAGATTTCTTTTTTTGGTGAGCCTTTAAACAAAGAATCACTTAAAGAAATCGGTATTCAGTTCCAGCACACTGCGTTGCAGGACTTTCTCACCGTCAAAGAAACACTCTCGATGTTCCAGGCTTTTTATGCCGAACCTGCAAACTTAGATGACGTTATGAAAATGTGTGACTTGGTCGACATTCAAGACCGTCGTCATCAGAAACTGTCTGGCGGGCAAAAGCAACGTTTGTTGTTGGCTCTGGCTTTGATCAACAACCCTAAGATCTTATTTTTGGACGAACCTACGACCGGTCTTGATCCTCATGCAAGACGCAACTTTTGGGATTTGATCACGCGTATCAAACAACAGGGCAAAACCATTATTTTGACCACTCATTACATGGATGAAGCTGAGTATTTGTGTGACGAAATCGTGATAATGGATCAAGGCCAGATAATTGCTCAAAATACACCGTCAAAGCTACTTACCGAACATTTCTCAGGCGCTATTATTCGTTTGCCAGTCGAGAATTTAAAAGGGCATGAAATCAGTGACTTTGGTCGAAAATTTGGTGAATTTCATGTGGACATCGATGCTCAAGATGTTGAGGTTTCAATCAGTGAGCTGTTAACAAGAGGTGTAAAATTAGACGGGTTGCAGGTTAAATCAGCAAATCTTGATGATTTATTCATTAAGTTGACCGGACACCAATTAACAAGCGGCAGTGACAGTGATACGTCAGATCTGCCAGTAAAAGAGGAAGTGTAATGAAGGTTTTTTTCTCCCGTTTTTACGCCATTTTAAAAGGTCGTAATTTAGAGTTTTTTAGAGACAAATCTTCATTGGCTTGGAGTATTGTTTTTCCTGTTTTATTGCTGGTTGGTTTTGCTTTGGTCTTTAGCGGAGAAGGGAAAGATCAATACAAAGTCGGTGTTCTGAACACGCCAGATGTCGCCAATGCGGATCCTTTTTTAGAAACCAAATACGTCGAGTTTGTTGAGTATAAAGATCAAACCATTGCGCTAGATAAATTGAGACAACATCGTCTGGATCTATTGTTAGATTATCAAAGCAAAAATTACTGGATAAATGAGTCTTCACCAAACGGTTATTTTATGGAAAGACTATTGGCCGGTTATGACGATACGCAAAGTAAATGGCAGCAACAGACAGTTGATGGCCGCCAGATTCGCTATTTGGACTTTGTACTTCCAGGCATTTTGGGCATGAATATGATGTTTAGCTGCTTGTTTGGTGTTGGTTATGTCATTGTTCGATATAGAAAAAACATGGTTCTTAAGCGACTAAATGCCACACCGGTAACCGCATTAGAGTTTTTGACTGCGCAAATCGTATCACGCCTAATGATTGTTATGTTCTTATCAACATCCGTGTTTATTGGCTGTGACTTCCTGTTCGACTTTTATATGTTGGGCAGCTACTTAGATCTATTTATTGTTGGCGTATTAGGGGCATTTTCTCTTATTTCACTTGGCTTGTTAATCGCGTCTCGATCACGCAGCGAAGAGCTTACTGGCGGACTTCTTAATCTAGCTACGTGGCCAATGATGATCTTATCCGGTGTGTGGTTCTCATTAGAAGGCAGCCCAGAGTTTATTCAACAAATTGCGTATATACTGCCATTGACCCATCTTGTTGAAGGTGCGCGAGCGGTGATGACCGAAGGCGCGAGTTTGGTGGATATCAAAGACCACGTGCTGACAATGGTTGGGATGACGGTGGTGTTTTTGGGGATTGGGACGCGGTTGTTTCGGTGGGAAGGAGATGGTAGGTAGCAGTGTATTGGCTGACCATTGGGTAGCATTTATCTCGGCTTTGAAACGTAATTATTAGCTCGGTATGCGAGCAGAGTATTCAAGTGATTGACCGCGCAGGTGAGTATGGCTGAGTATACGGTAACATTTAGCTCAGCTTGGAAACGTAATAATTGGCTCGGTATGCGAGCAGAGTATTCAAGTGATTGACCGCGCAAGTACATCCCTGTAATGCTTACGGCCATTCATCCATGAATGGACTATCAATCACTTGAATACTCTACTCACATACCTTCAATCACTGTTCGGGACAACGCCTCGTAAATGATTACCCAATGCTCACCCACTACTATCTGTACAGTCTTGATTGATGAATCGACTATCAATCACTTGAATACTCTATTCACATACCTTCATTCACTGGTGGATGTAACGCCTCGTAAATGATTACCCAATACTCACCCCTACTGATTGAGATGAGTTTTGTGTAGCCGTTTAAATGAAATACCAATATTGACATTTATTGTGGTGAAGTCGGAACGAGTTTCGAGATTACTGCTGTGCTTTTAACCGATAAATTACTGCTTTTGAGATGAAGCTAGAGCAGAGCACTGAGTTGTTGTAGCAGATTTTAATTGTATTTTCGTTGAAAAATGCCGCTAGACGAAAATAGAAGGGCTGAATATTAGTCAACCTTTACGAGGCGTTACGCTCGTTAGAAAATTAAGGTATGTGAGTAGAGTATGCTTATGATTGATAGTCCATTCATGGATGAATGGCCGTAAGCATTACAGGGATGTACTTG
>NZ_CEYNSH010000078.1:0-4927 GCF_982872775.1 Psychrosphaera sp.
TTTGGGTGATAGAGTCTAAGTCTTGATTATCTTGCTCGCGGTATACAAATTGCCCGACAAAATCAAAATCTTGAGTGAATCTATAATCAAGTTGCAAGCCTATTAAACTCAAAGGCTTAAAAGCAAAACCGTCCTTTTTAGCGCTCGCTTCTTGAGAACGGTCCGCTCGGAAACGGTAGTCTTCGGTATCAGAAGTTGCACTAGCTATGGTACCAAAGCCGCTGACATTGAGGTCATCTAGCGGTGCAGCCTGTACAGTTCTACTAAATAGCGTTAACAAAAGTAACGATATCGCAAGAGGTGTAATTCGAGTAGATAGCATTAACATTAATAAATTCATGATATTAAAAACTGAATAGTACAAGAATAGTCAATATTTCTAAAATGACCGAATTAAAAAGCTAGATTATTAACAGTCACTTATTGGTTTGTAACCAGGTAAATTAGATAAGTCGATTCCATCCAACTGCTCTTTAGATGCAAATTCCTTGACATACTCTTCATATACTTTTGACTCAATAAATATAGCAAAGATATCCGGATCCAAATGATTGTTTTCAACCATTTGCCCCATGATACGTAAGCATTCACTTACCGGTTTTGCTTTCTTATATGGTCTATCAGCCGCTGATAAAGCTTCAAAAATATCCGCCAAAGCCATAAGACGTGCTGGAACCGACATCTGCTCTTTTGTTAACCCTCTAGGGTAACCCTTACCATCCATTGTTTCGTGATGACCTAAAGCATATTCTGTGACGTTCTGTAGATGCTTAGGAAATGGTAAGGTTTCTAAAATATCCATAGTAATCACCATGTGATGTTTCATCACTTCTCGCTCAGCTTGGGTCAATGTGCCTCTTCTTACTTGTAAATTATCGACCTCATCTATGCTCAATATAGGCTGTTGGACACCTTCTATTTTTAGATCATAATGCTTTGCAATCTTGTGTATCAAGGCCACTTCTTCATCTTGAAGATACTCGCCACCCATGTTCACTTTTTGAATAAATGCACGCTCGACTTTTAGCTGTTGCAACTCTCTTTCCATGGCGGTTTTTAATTGCATTACCTCAATTTTTTCACCGTGGGTTAATGCCTCAATCATTTGATTTTTATACTTAATCTCAATGTCTCGTGACACTATCTCAAACTTAGCATTAACGTATTCAATTCTATCGAATATTGTTTGTAATTTTCGAGACTTTTCAATAATGTGATCTGGCGTGGCAATCTTTCCACAATCATGTAACCAACCCGCAATATCTAATTCGTGACGGTCTGCATCCGTTAAAGTAAAATCTGCAAGGGGACCTTTTTCCGTATTGTGGATAGCTTCGGCAATCATCAAAGTTAATGCAGGAACCCGACGACAGTGGCCGCCAGTATGCGGAGACTTCTCATCAATGGCTTTTGCGATGGTCTGAGCAAAAGACATAAACAATTGCTCCATCTTTTCGACTAAAGCTTTATTTGTTAATGAAATCGCACCTAATGCAGCGAAAGATCGAACTAAAGTTTCGATATCGTAACTAAATGGAACCGTCACACCATCTTCTTGTGCATTAATGAGCTGAATAACCCCAATGATATCTTCGGAGTGATCTTTAAGTGGGATCACTAACATAGACTTGGTTCGATAGCCTGTTCTTTCATCCATTCGGCGCGCTGCGCTCATATCAAAAGGAATGGTGTCGTATACATCCGGAACGTTAACAACTTCACCACTGTTAGCACAATGAGCCACCATCGCACCATTGTTATGTTTCCCATCTTTTATTAAAGGAATGTTCAAAAACTCAACCGGCGTACCGGAACTACCACCTAAATAAAGATCTAAGCTTTTGTTGATTACAGTTTCAAATACGAGCTCTTGTTCCGAATTTATCGAATAAATCGTACCTGCATCACAGTTAGCAATAGACATAACAATATGAAGAATTTCTTCAAGTAGCCTATTGGTATCTTTTTCACTTGAAAGTCGAATACTAATTTCAACTAGCTGCTGCAATGCATAACTGTCAGTTAAATTTTTACGTTCCATAAAATGCTACTTCTTTGAGTGGATGAATTGCCCCGACCAATCTGCCGGTAGCTGTTCAATGTCCATATTATTAATTCGTTCCAACATAAGACTATATATTTGCGTCGTTACCAATGTTGTTTGCGTTAGTTGACTAAACTTTTCTTTTGCCGCAGACCAGTCTCTTTCATAATAGGCGGTAAATGCATCCTTGTGTAGATTCAATAAATCCTGTGCTTCTGGAAGATCCAGAACAGAGTTGGCAATAGGTTCGTATATGCATACAGGCTCGGTCTTGCCAACAACAGTTACTTTATCGATTATTCTATAAACGCCCTTTGAGGCTTGGTTTTTGGTTTGCTCCGAAACCAAAATATCTACCCCATAATACTTGGTCAAACTCTCAATTCTTGACCCAAGATTTACGACATCACCTAACACAGTATAAGCTTTTCGATATTGGGATCCCATATCACCGACGTTCATGTCACCGGTGCTTAAACCAATCCCTAATTGAACAGCAGGCCAACCTTTCGACTCGAAATGGGAGTTTACTTCTTGTAATGACTTTATTATTTCTTTGGCGGTATCGACTCCCAACTGCGCATGATCGAGTTGGGTTAACGGAGCATTCCAAAATGCCATGACCATGTCACCAACATATTTATCTATTGTTCCACCGTGTTTAAATATGATTTCAGTCACAGTCGAAAGGTATTCATTAAGAAATAGGCTCAACTCAGTTGGTGACAATGACTCTGACAAAGTTGTAAAACTTCTTATATCGGCAAACAACACGGTCATTTCACGCCGTTCGCTGCTGGTGTCAGCATTTTTAGTAGAGACCATGAGCTTTTCAATATGCTCTGGAGGTACATACTGACCAAACATGTTCTGAATATTACGCTTAGTATTGGTCTCAACAATAAACCCAACAAAGACATAATAAATTGTTAAAGAAAAAACTAATAATAAAGGTAAAAACAGCCTCAAGCTGACGTGTAGTTCAGACCAGAAATACGCATTGATAGTGCCTATTATAACTATTACTAACAACCCAATACAGACTATTGATAATGCACTTCGATTGATCATTATTAGTGACAGCAACACACCAATTAATAACATCTTTATTAAGGTATATACTTTTGACCAATCAGGCTCTGCGGGAACAATATCCGGATTCATTATCCCTTCAAAGACGTTGGCATGAACTTCCACTCCAGGATATTGCAAACCAACTGAGGTGGCTCGTAAATCTGCAAGCCCTACCGCTGAGGTCCCAATGAATACAACACTGCCTTCAATTTGTTGTGGGGTAACTCGGTTGTTCAATACATCGGTCGCTGAAATATAAGGAAACGAATACGCTGGTCCTTTAAATGGCACCAAGATATGTCCGTATTCATCGGTTTGGAGCTGGCGGTCAACTAAGCTGATACCTTCCACAAAGCTTAAACCAGACGTATCATCCTTTTGAAATTTTATATTGATATGTTCAGACAATGTATACAGTCGGGCTGCTTCTAAAGCGATAGAAGGATAGAGCTCTCCATCTTTTTCTAAAATAAGTGCTGCCCGGCGGATAAAGCCATCTGAATCCGCCCGAGAATTTATAAAGCCGAGTCCTAAGCTTGCTTCTTGAAGAGGAGATATATTGCTTATAGCACCAGCATAACGAGAGACAACTCTATCTGTGTGTTCCGTGTTGTCCCAATCCACATGACTGACTAAAGGGCTGCCTTTAGAGTGGTTGGGTTCATCAGTGAATAAAAATCCTAACACGGTTTCAGATTGAGAGAGGGCTTGAGCCATTTTTAAATCAGCGTCAACGCTTTGTTTAATCTCAAGCAACGATGGTTTCAAATTTGGTGCTAGATCGCTTTGAAAATTGGCTTCCATATTAAGGATGCTATCGACAGGATTAATTTCAGGCTCTGGAAAAAAAATATCAAATGCAATGACGACAGCGCCTAACTCACTGAGTTTATTTACCAGTTCAGCAACTTTGGCACGACTCCAGGGATAACGTCCTTGCTCTTGCATGCTCTTTTCATCAATATCGATGATAACGACTTGCTCTGGAAGGTCTGTTGGCCGCTGGCTCAATGTTAGGTTTAACCTAACATCGTAAAAAATGCCCTCAACCCTCTCAAGAACATTATTTACGGGTCCTATTCGGGCAATATCGATCGCCAAAAATAAACAGGTTATGGCAATTCCAACCCAAAACTGTTTGGACGTTAATAATCGTGACCTAGTTAACAATTAACTATCACCCAAATCTATTATTGAACCCTCACGAGCACAAAAGATACTTAGATGTTCTGAGAACTGCTCTTGAATAGTCTTTTCTAAGCGTTGTAGCTCTTTATCTTTGCGAAATGGATCATGACTAATCAATGCTAGCGACTTCACTTTTGCGGCAACAGCTAATTCGGCAACTTGTCGAATTGTAGAGTGGCCCCAACCGTGTTTTTCTGGTAAATCTTCATCGATAAATTGGGCATCATGAATTAGTAAGTCAGCTCCATGAATAAACGATGCCCATTCTTCTAATGTAGTTTTGACTTGATAAGGCGGACTCAGCTCATTATCCGTTACATAGGCCAACTTCATGTCATTATTCTCAATAACATATGCTGTGCCACCATCAGGGTGATTAAGAAGCTTTGTTTTTATATCGAAACTACCCAAATTAAACATTGGCTCCGCGGTAGTCTCTGTATCTAGCTTGATATCAGCAGGTAGTTGCGAAAATTTGACTGGAAAACGAGAACCAGACATCTGCTCTGCAATTGCAGACTTGTCATCGCTATCGACTTGGCCAGCAAATACGCTTATTAGACGATTGGGCTGATAAATAGGTTTAAAAAATGGAAAACCTTGAATGTGATCCCAGTGATT
>NZ_CEYNSH010000079.1:0-4759 GCF_982872775.1 Psychrosphaera sp.
GTTTCACACTTTGGACAAACACAAGGTGTCGTGGTGAAGTCTTTGGTAATGCGTTCTTTGAAACATTTGACCAACGCGCCTTTACCGCCTTTTTTGTATTTGAATAGTGGTTGCTGACACTGTTTACAAAAAATATCGATGGACTTAGTTGGTGCTTTCGAGCGAGGTTTGGCCACGTTTTTCCTTTGGTTTTTTAACAAAAATTTACTGCCTAAATAGGCGTGGTAAACTATCAGAGTTTATTAATATTCATCAATCCAGCTGCGTTAGAACGAGTATACTCGGTAGAGATATCGAAAACTACGGCCTAAAAATAGCACGGCCAATAAAACTAAATAGCCAGAGACAGCCAAAAGTTTAACATGAAAAAATCTGACAAAAAGCTCGACAATCAACTGCGTCAATCATTAACTCAGCTTTGTGAAGCACACTTAAAAACCATTGATGGGTTTGAATGGCTAACTCATCAAGCTAACTTTTCTCGATTTCCTGATAGCTTGAAGGTCGTGTGCGTGTTTAGCGACAACCAAGCGCTAGAACAAGCCAAACAAAAAGGCGAGCTGGAGTTTGTTGCAAAACAACTTAATGCCACACTTCAAAAACAAAACATCAATCTAAAAAACATCAACACACATTTGGTCTTTGATACCGAAGAAGATTGTGAACTGCAGAATAAAGGTAACTGGGCCAAGCGTTTGACCCAGTATTAATCCTTCGATTCTGGAGCTAACCTCAAATAATTAGAGTTGCTTCAAACTTTTTGAGACAAGGTGGCTCAGTTCTTTATCTTTGTATTCTGGCTGTTGCAATGTGGCTTGCAATTCAACTAACAGTGGTTTGGCTTTGTTGTCTTCTTTATTAAGAACATAGAGTTGTGACAAGCGATACTGGCCCCAGGTTTTACTTGGCAGTTCGTTTTCAAGCTCTTGTTGTAGGTACTGATTCATCGCAACAATGCCCTCATCGATATGCGCCTCTGAAAATACCGCGTTACGGCCCAGTTGATACATCGCACTTTGGACTGCTTTGCGCTCATCTTGCTGCAGCGTATCTATAGCACTTGCTCTAAGAGTGGGTTTTACCGCTTGTTTAAAAGCACGAAACGCCGCTTCGTATTCACCCAAACCTTGATAATAAAAACCCAATGCAAATTGCGCTTGAGCAGAATGGCTGAATTCTTTTTCGAGCTTGCTAGCAAGAGCAGCCAGTTGCTCATCCTCACCTTCGTTTTGGGCAATATTAAACAAGTTTAATGTGCCATGAAGGGGCGAGATTTGTTGTAGTTTTTGGGCCGTATTAATTGCCTTTTTTGTTGAACCTCCGGCAATCGCAGGCGCATTGAGGTAAAAGCCAATTAACCCTTCGTAGCCCTTAACGTATTTGGGATCTACTTCAATTGAAGCGATAAACCCATTTTTAGAAATTTGTGCGTATTTTCCGGCGGTAAAAATTGAGGCTTGTTGGGCAAGGTAACCATTCACCATTGCATAGGTGTAATGCACCTCTGGGTTGGTTCCGTGCGTGTCGAGTAGTGTTTTCAAAATCTCGTTAGCCTGTTCTAAACGGTTATTGTTCATCAAGGCTTTTGCTTGAGTAAGTTGTTCGAGCTCGCGAGGTTGTTTTGCGCCCGATGCGGCGACAGACTCTGTTTCTACTTCAGAATCGATATTGTAGCGTTGTTTCTCTTCAGCCGTCATTGTTGTTGACAGCACCTCGGCCGCAGCAAACACAGGACTACTAAACAAAACCGCGAACAGCAAAACCAAAATAATAGTGAATGTGGTGACAATAACCTTAATCCAATTAAACATAGTGGTGTTTCCTTATTCTTTTTTATTAATGTTAGTTAGGCGACGCGGTACTGTTTGCGATATTTGACAGCAAAGGCTCTCGAAATCGTTGCGCCAATGACACCTGGCATAATCCAAAACAGAATTTGATAATCGCCTGGTACTAAGTTGTTTAAAAATGATTGGCCACCAAACACAAAGAATGCGGTATATGCTGCGATACCTGAGGCCATAATATTGGTCAAATGCTCAATGATCCACTCGGACTTCTTAAGATCTTTTTTGTAGATATAACGGAGCATACTGATTGAAGAAAAAATCGATAAAGCGGCAAAGATTTCATATAAAGGACTGGTGCGTTGTAAGCCCAACATGCCAACGTAAATAGCCGACAAGAGCAGTAGGACGATACAAATTAGGTGACTCGGGGCTTTCATGACAGTGCGGTCGGCCTTTGCTTCCAGAGCTAATACCGACTGACGAGTGGCGCACAACACCAAAAATGACAGCATAAATAAAAAAGCGGATGAAGAGCGGCCAATCTCTGCGATGCGGTTTGCTTCAGTTAAACTCAATAAACGTTCTGGGTCGCGAACGGCTAAAGGGTCGATAAAGACCAAAGACGACATCAGAATTCCGCTCAACGCGACAGCCGTCATACCCCAAACAAACCAGTTTCCGGCGCGACGATGAAAAGGGCTGCCCTTTTTCTCAATGATAGGTAACCAAAATATGATTAGTGCAATACTGCCAATCGTGATGTGTATGGCTAATACAAAAGTATGAATCGTTTCAAACATGGTGTCATCCTCAGTTGTCTTGACTGTGTCTAATTTAGATTGCCATCGACAACGAAAACAGTGCCCAAAGTCACGATTTAAAAATATGACTTTTGGCCTATTTTTATCTAACTAATTGTTTGTCATACTGCTTTTTAACAATAAGGAAAAGAGCACACGACATGCAAGCAGTGATCAACAAATATCAAATCAAATTACATGAGAGTGTCGGTGTGGTGACCTGGGCGGTGGTTTTTGCCATAGCGATGAAAATGATGGAAAACGCCGCACCGTCAATTAAAGATGATCAAGTCTGGATTGTTGCTTGTTTTATTGGTTATTTGGTGTCTTTTCTGGGCGCGACTCGAGACTTTGATGGGCGTTTAAGTCGACCTGTTCAAGCCTCTTTTTTTGCTGCTCAGTTAGGGTTTGCTTTTGCCATATTGTTGATGTTGCCGCTTGATTTTCTACCGATACTTACCATTATTTGGGCCGCGGTTTCTTTATCCTTTTTTAATGCCAAACAAGCAATTGCGATTACGACCTTAGTCGTCATAGTGTGGTTTAGTATTTACGGCATTGTCTGGGAGCAACGTAGCGCTTTTTATAGCGCATTCTTATATTACTCTTTTCACATTTTTGCGCTTATGATGAGTTTGCAAACCAAACGCGCAGAGCAAGCAACTGAAGCTGCAACCGCATTAAACACAGAGCTTCAAGCCACTCGTGAGTTATTAGCACAATCAAGTAAAGTCCAAGAAAGAACTCGAATTGCACGAGAGTTACACGACTTATTGGGTCACCACCTGACCGCGCTCAATATTAACTTACAGGTAGCGAGTCATTTAGTCGCGGCTGACAAACCCGCAGAAGAACTCAAACAGCCCATCGAACAAAGTTATTTACTCGCCAAACTATTACTCAGTGACGTAAGAGAGGCCGTTTCTACCATTCGAGAAAACCAGTCTATCGACCTCACCAATGCCATTGAGTTAATCGAGTCTTCATTTCCAGACTTACAAATCGAAGTCCGAGGACAAGCGCTACCGCAAAGCAATATAGAACTTTTGCATGATTTATTAAGGTGCATTCAAGAATGTGTGACTAACGCGGTCAAACACGGCAAAGCCAAACATGTCCGCATAGAGTGCGAGTATATCTGCGACTCAAGTATGTCGGATGTGAAAACTCACTTTAAATTAGTTATTACCGACGATGGTGAGTTACCAAAAACACACGGCAGCAAAAATAAGCAACAGTCGGTTAAGTTAGGCAATGGTTTAACAGGCATGAAAGAGCGACTCGCTCGATATGGTGGACATGTAACCGCTGAGATTATTGACGGCCAGTTTAAAGTCGAAATGACGTCTCCACTAGAAGATTCTTTACCAAGGGACAAAACATCGCAAGGAGCGCCAGAGAATGATTAATGTGTTGTTAGTGGATGATCAAATGCTGGTTAGAGAAGGCATTAAGAGTTTATTAAAGCTCTCTGACAGCCATAACGTCAAAATAAACGTTGTGGCCGAAGCAAGCGATGGCAGTCAAGTACTCGACCTTTTAAATGAGCATGACATCGACTTAATTCTTCTCGATTTATCCATGCCCAATGTGGATGGTATCGCGACACTCAAACTACTACAGCAAGAGGTAGATTCGCCTCCTGTGATCATCTTAACCACTTTTGACGATCATCAATTAGTATTAGAAGGACTTGCCGCTGGTGCCAAAGGCTACTTATTAAAAGATGTGTCTCTGGCCACGCTATGCGAATCAATTGAATCGGTTAAAAGCGGCGCGACGTTAATTCAACCTGCCATCACTGAGCGCTTGGTTGCTGGTGTTAAATCACAAAGCCCGACGTTTAGTTATGAAGCAACCAACGCAGGTCAGTCTGATTTATCCAAAAAAGAACTCGAAGTCTTACGCTTAATGGCGTGCGGTTATTCCAATAAAGAAATCTCAGGCGCCTTGTTTAAATCCGAAGGCACCATCAAAAACCACGTGTCTAACATTCTGACCAAGCTTGGTGTCCGTGATAGAACGCGAGCTGTGTTGAGTGCAATAGAGCAGGGGATATTGAAGTAGGGTTTTTGTTTATACGCAATTATAAATTCTCAAAATTGTTAGAGTAGCTAGCTACTTACTTTATATGCAGGCACGATACTATGATCCAGTCATAGGTCGTTT
>NZ_CEYNSH010000080.1:0-4647 GCF_982872775.1 Psychrosphaera sp.
ACAGCGCAGTCTTGCGAATCGTCAAATAGAACTGTTTTGTAAGAGCCCAAGCTAAACGGTTGTTTTTAATTTAGCCAATTTCACGTTTTTATGACGTAAGTCGTTGAATTAAATGAATTACACGCCAGTTTTCATTGTGGTCAACCAGTAAAATAATTTATTATCATCGTTTAATAATCATGGAAGGTTAAACGATGCTAGATTATGTAGTTTCTCTTTTTTCTATCCCGCCAGAAAGCATTTTGATTCAAGGAACGTATAGCATAGGGATGATTGCTATATCGGTTCTCATTGCTATTTTTTCTTCTTTTATGGGTTTGCAAGTTGCGGTGCAAGCCGCAACCGTGACCAACCCCACTCGCAAGAGACTGATGCTACTTGTTGGTAGTATTGCACTTGGTGGTGGTATTTGGAGTATGCATTTCATTGGTATGTTGGCGTTTGAGCTCTGTACCGCAGTGGAATATGGTTGGCTACTTACTCTATTGTCCTTAATACCTGGCACGGCCGCATCATGGGTTGCATTAAACCATATAGTTAATAAACCGGAAGGAAAATTATCGTTACTACTTGCTGGTGTACTGGTTGGTGCGGGCATTGGAACTATGCACTATACAGGTATGGCCGCCATGGAAATGTCGAGCCTCCTCAGGTATGACTTAACTATTTTCGCTTTGTCTATAGTTGTAGCGGTATCCCTAGCCATTCTTTCACTTTGGATTCGATTTGGCCTATCCAAAGCATTCTCACGTAGCTTTTCAGAGTTGCAGCTAAACCTTGCATCGGCGGTAGTGATGGGCTGCGCGATTTCAGGTATGCATTATACAGGTATGGCGGCTGCTCGTTTTGTTCGTCCACCTGGTTTTGAGTTCAGTAATCAACCACCAGAAACGTCTTTGTATTTAGCCGTAGGCGTCACGGTAATCACGCTGGTTATTTTGACCTTGGTTCTGGGTCTTAATCTAATCTTTAAATATCGAGATATATCTAATCAAGCGATGAGGAACGAACAAAGGTTAAGCGCGACAATGGAAACCGCTATTGATTCAATCGTAGTTATTGACCATCACGGTGAGATTACCAGGGTAAACAAAGCAACGGAAAGTCTATTTGGGTGGCACTCAGATGAGCTCATTGGCAAAAGTATAAATATATTAATTCCGAAACACTTACGAACTGACCAAAAAGGGTTAATGAATCGGTACTTAAATACAGATGAAGGCAGTTTAGTTGGACGCAGCCAAGAAGTACAGGCCCTAGATAAGGATGGTGAATTGGTAGATGTACGACTAGCGTTGGGTCATGTAAGTCATCATGGTCATGACATGTTTGTTGCGTTTATGTCTGATATTAGAACCCGGCTTAAAATGGAACGTGCGCTACGAGACAATGAGGCTCGACTTCGTTCACTAGTGAAGAATATTCCAGGTATTGTTTATCGCTGCCGAGATGATGACGACTGGGGCATGATTTTTGTTAGCGATGCCGTAGAGCGAATTACAGGTTATGACGTTTCTCAGTTTTTGCTACCTAACCCTAAAGTCACTTTTTCACAGGTAATTCACCCTGAAGATTTGCCAAAAATTAAGTCGGATATTAAATCTTCAGACAACTTTAATATTGAATATCGCATTTTAAGAAAGGATGGAGAAGTGCGATGGGTGCTAGAATTTGGCTCACGTATCTATGATCCGGACAGTGATGAAGTGTGGATTGATGGATTTATCATGGATATTACTGAGCGCTACCAAATGGTAGAAGAGCTCAAACAAGCAAAAGACAAAGCGGAGAATGCGGCTGCAACGAGAGCTACATTCCTAGCGAACATGAGTCATGAAATACGAACACCAATGAATGCAATCATTGGGTTTAGCGACATTTTGCTTGAGAGTACGTTGGATAATAATCAGAAAAAGCAGCTCAATACTATCAATAACTCGGCAAAATCTTTGTTGTATTTATTAAATGACATTCTCGATAGTGCAAAACTCGACAAAGGTAAGCTAGAACTTGAACAACGTAATTTCTCTTTAATTGAAGAGGTCGATGCGGTTGTTTCTACTTTGTGGATACAAGCTAAAAACAAAGGGTTGTTACTCGAGACAAAGGTACATAACGATATTCAACCTTTTTACTTAGGCGCTCCTGAAAGGATTCGTCAAGTTTTGACAAACTTAGTAAACAACGCCATTAAGTTCACTCGACACGGTGAAGTTATTGTATCTATCTCTCCTTTGACAAATGAACACATTGAGTTTGTTATTTCTGATACTGGTATTGGTATGAGTCAGGAGCAGCTTAGTCGAATCTTCGAGCCTTTTACTCAAGCAGATGAGTCAATGAGCCGTCGATTTGGTGGGACAGGGTTAGGCACAACTATCAGTAAACAGTTAGTTGAATTAATGGGTGGTAAGATTTCAGCCTCGAGTAAGAAAGGCCAGGGGAGTATCTTCCGATTTGTCTTACCGTTGACACCAGCAAAAGAAATAACAAACCAACGCGCCGCTAAGCTTTCATTACCACCAATGAAGATTTTGGTTGTTGATGACATTTCTCAAAACGTCGAACTACTTGATGAGTTACTATCAAGGATGGGTCATGAGGTCATCATTGCCAGAGATGGTCAACAAGCTTTGATTCGGATGGAACAGTGTGCAGAGATAGATGTGGTGCTTATGGACGTTCAAATGCCGGTACTCGATGGACTGTCCGCCGCTAAACGCTGGCGTGAATATGAAAAAAATAATGGTTTAAAACACCTGCCAATCGTTGCATTAACTGCAAGTGTGCTAGAGGATGATAGATTAGCAGCACAAAACGCTGGAATGGATGGTTTTGCAAACAAGCCTGTTGAGATTCAAGCCTTATTAGCCGAAATAAGCAATGTAACTGGTCACGCACCTAATCCAAACGTCTCAAGTGCAATGTCAAAACGAGATACAAATTCGGCAAACCCCTTTGGTGCGTTATCAAAGTTAGGTGTTGATACTAAAAGTGCATTGACGCTTTGGGGCACACAAGAAAAGTACATTGCTCAGTTGAAACAGTTTATTTCTGAGCAGCAAGCAGCTTTTGATAAGCTTGATGAACTGCTTACTAAGAACCAAGCGATAGAATTACGCACTGAGCTGCACAAACTCAAAGGATTGTCAGGCAACTTGTCTTTGACTCGATTGATGGAACTGTTTCAAAAGGCCGAGAACTTAATCGCAGAAAAGGCAATGTTACCAGAGGTAAAAGCGGTCGGTGATCAAATTCAGATTACATTTAAGCAATTGGCTGACTGTTACATATCCAAAGAAAACCTCGCGCCCGCTTCTGACGGTATCAGGACTGTTGACGCTTCGAATGTCACAATGCAGTCGACCTTGTTAACGAATGAGCTGAAAGAGACACTTCAACGCGTTCAAAAAGCCGCTCAAAACAACGAAATAGACGAAGAGGGACTGCAACTACTTGAGTCGATGGAGGCAGGACAACATCAAGTTTTCACCAAGCCAATCATCAACGCACTCAATGATTTTGAGTTTGAAGATGCCAACCAGAAAATTTCTGAGATACTGATTACTATTCAGGAGTCCCATTAACATGTGTGTGAATAAAGACTTCCGACCAAGCATACTTGTGGTCGATGATGAACCCGCAAATTTACGTGTAATGAAACAAATTTTGCAAGATGACTATCGGTTAGTGTTTGCTAAAAGTGGCCAAGAAGCGTTGCGCTTAGCCGAACAAAAAAAGCCTGAGTTGATACTGTTAGATATTATGATGCCTGGAATGACAGGGTTTGAAGTCTGTGAGTCTTTAAAGGCGAAGGCAGAGACATCACATATTCCGGTCATTTTTGTAACAGCGTTAGATGATGACACGGATGAAACAAAAGGCTTTGCCCTAGGTGCTGTTGATTATATTAGCAAGCCAGTGTCACCACCAAGAGTGAAGGCAAGAATAAAAAATCATTTATCGTTAGTAAAAGCGGAGCTATTACGTGCTACCAGGTTACAGGTCATACAAAGACTTGGGCGAGCTGCAGAATACAAAGATAATGAGACGGGGATGCACGTAATGCGAATGAGCCACTATGCGGCTGTCATTGCTCGTGCTTATGGGTTAAGTGAGGAGCGCATTGATCTGTTACTTCATGCCGCGCCAATGCATGATATCGGTAAAATAGGCATTCCAGATAGTATAATGCTAAAACCGGGTCGACTGACAGATGAAGAGTTCTCAATCATGAAAACACACCCTGTTATTGGCGCTGAAATATTAGGGGATGATGACTCTGACTTAATCAGCTTGGCAAAAGTCGTTTCACTTACTCACCATGAGAAATGGGATGGGTCAGGCTATCCAAATGGGTTAAAAGGTGAAGCTATACCTGTAGAAGGGCGTATTACTGCTATTGCTGATGTATTTGATGCATTAACGAGTAAGCGCCCCTATAAAGAGGCTTGGAGTATAGATACCACTATGGAATATTTGAATGATCAAAGTGGTAAGCACTTTGAGCCCAAATTGGTAGAGCTGCTTTTTCAAGAGTTAACAACCATTCTCGAAATTAAAGAGAAGTTTAAAGACGAGTAGAGCTTTATTCGTCAGCTTTTGCTTCGACTTCAACTAGATCTGGTAACGGCCAACCACCCAGCG
>NZ_CEYNSH010000081.1:0-4430 GCF_982872775.1 Psychrosphaera sp.
TCAGCTATCAGCTATCAGCTATCAGCTATCAGCTATCAGCTATCAGCTATCAGCTGTCTAGGTTGATACTTGGTACAACTTCTTCTGGGCTTTGATATTCTTCTTTAATAAAAGAGATAACCTGGTTGAACTGCTTTAAGATTTGAGTATAAAGCTTTTCAATTTCTTCTTGGCTAAAGCTACCTGCATTATTTTCAAGCTCTAATGAGGAGTCAAACAACGGCATAGCGCCAACACTTTTAGACATCGACTTGAACTGATGGGCTAGGTTTTTAATGTTTTCACGTTCAGACGCTTCAATACTTGCACCTATTTTGTCGATTAAGTCGTTGCCTCGGTCTTTGAACATCTCCAAATACTTGAGGTGACGGGCAGGATCGTTCCCTAAATAACTAACCAACACTGATTTTTGAATTGGCTCATTAGAAACATTAATTGCTTCAACAGGTTTAGTGCGTGTCGCCTCCTGAACTAATTTGGTGTGTTCGTCCTCTTCAAGTGGTAACCACTTTTTCATCACGACTTCCAAATCTGACAGCTCAAGTGGTTTGGTTAAATAACCATCCATACCTAAACTGATACATTTTTGCTCTTCACCTTTAAGGGCATTGGCTGTGATGGCAACCACACGGGTAAAGTCAGCGTCTTCTGAACGAGATGGACCTTCTTCACGAATGGCTTTGATTACGTCATAACCACTTTTATTTGGCATATGTAAGTCAGTCAACACAAGCGGATAATTATTATTTCGCCACATATCAATGGCTTCTTGGCCATCGTTTGCGACTTCTACCGCGTAACCAAGCATATTGAGCTGCTCTGAGATTACCTGCTGGTTCATCGCGTTGTCTTCTGCGAGAAGTACAAGTTGATTGTTCGAACGAGCTTCTTCAATGGTCATTGCTTTAACGGCAGTGTGACTCGACTCGACTGCTTCTTCAGGAGAGTGTTGTTTGTTGTCTGCAACATCTTGAATCAGCTCTAATAAACCACTACGACACAGAGGCATAGAGTGCATATACCAAATTCGGTCGTGCTCTTGGACTTGATTTTCAATGGTATTACTCAACACCAAGAAACGAGAAGCTTGTAAGTTTGGCTGCTCCAATAAGTCATAGATAACTTTGAGGGTTTCATCGTGATTAGAGGTTGCATCAATTACCCAAATGGACTGGTGGGCCGGATCACACTGGTAACTTTCAGCGACATGCTTAAGACCATCTAATGAATGCGCGACATCAACATTAGCCGCATAGTGCTTAGTGTAAGCTTCCATTGCGTTAATGTGATGATAGTCATTAGAAAAACAAACTAAATCCAATTCTGAGAAGTCATATTTCTTATCCAGTTTGGCGTTAGGGCTAGACCTTAACGGTAAAGAAACGGTGAACTCTGAGCCTTCTCCTAACTCAGATTTAACGTCAATATGACCGTACATCAAGTCAGTTAGACGCTGACAAATCGTTAATCCAAGGCCTGTACCACCAAACTGTCTGGTCACTGAACCTTCGGCCTGGCTAAACGGTTGGAAGACATAATTTACTTGGCGTTCGGTCATACCTTTACCGTTATCAATGACTCTTAATACGACATTGGTAAACTCAAGGTTGGACTCGCTTATTTCGGCTCTTATCTGAACGACACCTTTTTTCGACTTTGAGGTGTTTGTAAATTTAATGGCATTACCCGCTAAATTAAACAAAATCTGGCGTATACGGATTGGGTCACCCATTAGGTTTTCACTAATGGCTGGATCGCAATACAACCTAAGATCAATATTCTTTTGTTCGGCAACACTTAATAGGGTTCGCCCTACGGCTTCCACAATAGCATTAATGGACATTGGAATGCTTTCAACTTCCAACTTACCAGCTTCTATTTTTGAGAAATCCAAGATGTCATCAATAATTCGTAAAAGTGAAAACGCAGACTCGCGAATGGTATCTGATAATCTAAACTGGTTTTGATTTAGCGTACTTTTTCTTAATAAGTCGATAGAGCCTATTATGCCGTTCATTGGCGTTCGAATTTCATGACTCATGGTGGCCAAGAACGTCGATTTTGATTCGTTAGCTTGCTCAGCTTCTTCCATGGCAATTCGAAGCGCGTTGGTACGCTCATTAATTTTGTTTTCCATTTCTTGAGCAAGTTTGTCGTTGGCAATGTCTAACTCTTGGTTGTCTTTGATAAGACTGTCTATCTTTTTGAATAAAGTATTAATCGTTGCAGCCAATGTAGCGAATGGACCAAAACGTTTAGGGGCAAGACGTTTATCAAATTTCTTTTTGTTCGTAATGAGGTTAGTTTCGGCAATCAGTGGCATGGCATCGGCACTGACGGAGGTGTTAACCATCACGGTGATGATTCGGCTCACCACAATGGCAATCAAAAATGCAGCCAAAAATAGACTGAGGATAAAACCAAAATCGGTTTTTTGTTTTAGCATCGTACCAATGACAAGGCCGGCCTCTTCACCATTGAGCATGACAATCTTTCTGATCTCTACCCAACTGTTGAGATCGGAGACATGGTTAGCCAAAATTGGGCTTGGGATATATCCGTCTAGGCTCTCAGTTGCAGCTTGGCTTTTCAGTTGGCCTTCTTCGAGACGATATAAAAAGAATGCTTTTTTTGTTGATTCCCCATGCACCGCATTTATGTATGATTGTGCCGCACTTTTTTGATCTTGGTCTAATATATAAGGGGGCATCCCTTCTACAACCGAGTCTACATGCTTTTGTAATCCATGAGTCAGTTGGTCAGGTTTTAGCCATTGTGAAAACGTGTACAGGCCACCAAATCCGGCCATTGCCGTAAAACAACCGAACAAGATTAGCCAGATTAAAAGTACGTGTGTTATCCGTAAAAACTTTTGCTTTTGATTTTTTTTATCCATGAAAGACGAACTTTACTTATTGATTATTGTTCTGAAGTAGCTTAATAATATGCAACTGGTGTTCACTTTTTGCATACAAGCGATGCTTTAGTAGACAATACCTGTTTCAACTCAGTTTAATCAAGGTTTTTGTGTTGGGAATATGGAATATATTAAATTATTAAACAAGATCACTGCAGTGGATGACGATCCTTTTTTCCTACACTTCATTGAGGATAAGTTTCAAGAGATTGGTTTAAACAATGTTAACTTATTCAGCGATCCTAATGCGGGCCTTGAAAGTTTGATTGTTAATTCAGAATTCAATGATCTTGTGTTGGTCGATTTACAAATGCCTGAAATTGACGGCATCGCATTTTTAAAACTCCTTGGAGATGCAAATTATAAAGGCCAAGTCGTCGTAATAAGTGGCTTTGAGTCAAAAGTACTGTCTATGGCCGAGTCGATTGCTAAACAGCGCGACTTAGCTATTTTGGGACAGTTAACCAAACCCTTTTCGGCGCAACAGCTTAATGGTTTAGTCGATCGCGCTTTATCCCGTATTCTCTCAGCTGAAAACGCTGAGCTTGCTGCAACAAATGGCAATTACGACCCAGATAAATTTGAAATCAATGAAGAAACACTGTGTCCGGTTATTCAACCGCAAATTTGTTTAGATACTGAAAATATTGTTGGTTATGAAATTCTATCGCGCTTAAAGGCGACGGATGGATCAATTATTTATCCAAGTCAGTTTATTAGCGATTTTGAAGAGAACGGCCGAATTTCAGAATTCAACAAAGTCCTATTCCGCTCTTCATTTGACCGTATGGCCAAATATGACAATATTAATTTTTCAATGAATCTATCGATGCGCGATCTTAACTCGCACCGTATAGTCGATGACATTGATTCGTTACTTAATGAGTTTGGTGTTCAACCAAGTCGATTAACCATAGAGATCACCGAGACTTGCTTGGTTGAAAACTTGCTAACTGCGCAAGAAATTGCGACCCGCTTGCGACTGTTGGGTTGCTCACTGGCCATTGATGACTATGGTACAGGCTACTCAACAATGAAACAGTTAACTGAATTCCCATTTCAAGAGCTCAAGATCGATCGTCAATACATCCATAGTTGCCACTCTCATGAAGAAAACCAAATTATTATTAAGTCTACCGTTGAGATGGCACAGGCGCTTGGCATGAAAGTCGTTGCAGAAGGTGTAGAAACGAAGGAAGAACTGGCATTTGTAAAAGGTGCAGGGATAGAAATCGTTCAAGGGTATTATTATTCTAAGCCTTACGTGTGGGCGTAGAGTTTAACAACAACGTCCAGAAAGTGATTACTGTTTAACCTTTGTAGTTATTATTTGTTCGGTGTGTACAAATATCACGCACTTGAGCAATGTATTTAAAAAACTTGTTGACTTGGAATGCCAAAATCCGTTTAATACACGCCGCACCAAGCTGAAGAGCTTGATGCAGGTTTGCACTTAAAGTGCCTCGATAGCTCAGTCGGTAGAGCAGGGGATTGAAAATCCCCGTGTCGGTGG
>NZ_CEYNSH010000082.1:0-4390 GCF_982872775.1 Psychrosphaera sp.
ATAGTGGTTTATCAGCCCCAAGTTTAAATCAGGATTAAACTCGAGGCTGACAACTCACTTTAAGAGGAATAAAGGGCCGAAGCCCTTTTGACTTTTTATGACAAAGTCTAAGCTGCTAAAACTGAGTTACTTCTGAGCTTCTTTCACTTTCGCCCAGTCACCAGCAGCAAATACATTTAAGTCTTTGCGAGCGATGTGCTTAGCAAACGCTGCATTGACTTGTTCAACGTTAAGCTGCTGCAGTTTGTCTTGGTACTCTTTGAACCAACGAATATCGCGATCCATTTTCTTGTTACCATTTAACATACGAGCAATATAGCTTTCGTTTGACCAAGTCACACGTTGTGACTTAAGCGCCCCGTCGATGGCATCTTTTACTTCTTTTTCACTGAAACCATTGTCTAGAACTTTCTGTACTTCTTCTTTGTACGCTTCAACGACTAGCTTCATGTTCTCCGGTGCCGCAATTGCTGACATATAGAACATACCGCGTTCTTCGTCGTACTGAAGACCAAGACCAGAGCCAGTGCCGTAGCTGTAACCTTCTTTAACACGAATACGCTGCATCAAACGAGAGGCAAAACCACTACCACCAAAGATTTGGTTGGCAATGTACGCCGCGTGATAATCAGGGTGTTGTGGGTTTAGGTCAACAACGTGAGCAATGAATAATTGAGCATTGGCTTTATCTGGTGTTTCAAGCCACATATCAAGGCCAGATACATCATTGTACTCAGTTTTCATTTCGACGTATTCTTTCGAACCTTTAAAGCCACCAAAACGCGCTTCTAAATCGTTTGAAATAGCAGCTGGTTCAACGTCACCTACTACCGCAACATAGCCATTGCTCGAGTCAAACAATGACTTGTGCAACATTTTCAAACGGTCTTGATTTACCGCTTTCAATCCTTCGATTTCTTCATCAAGCGATTTAAACGCTAATGGGTGACCTTTTTCTGTGCCATCTAATGCTTTTTGCAATGCGCGAAGAGCGACGGCGCGCGGCTCACTGCGGTTCATTTCTAGACGAGTGATCAACGCTTTGCGGTCAATCTCAATCTCTGACTCTTCAAACTTAGGGTTGCTCATAATTTCTTGAACAAAAGTAAGCGTCTCAGCAAGGTTTTCTTTCACACCTTTAATCGACACATTTACTTCACCTAGCGTGCGCGTTGAAACAGATACCGATGCTTTTAAGGCATCAAGTTTAGAAGCGATGTCTTCTTTGCTATACATTTTTGAACCGCTGAATAGCATGCCACCAAGCATTTTAAAGTCAGCTTCATAACCTTTTAATGCTTCTTTGTTGCCCACTGGGAAGGTCATTGCGATATGAACTTCACCGGCACGTAACTTCTTAGGATAAACACTGACTTTCGTGCCAGATTTCCACTCAAATTCTTGTAGACGCGCTAATACGTTTTCAACTGAGTTGTCATAAACTTCACCAGCTTCAACTTCTTTACGGCCTTTATAATCAGCTAAGATTTCAGAAATATCTTTTGCTTCTGAGATCTCCGCACGAACAGGATCTTTGGTTGGGATAAAGCGCCCGATCGTGCGGTTACTCGAAACAAAGTATTTGTCAGCAACGCGCTGTACATCTTCTGCCGTTACTTTTTCGACTAAATCACGGAAATAGAAAATATAACGATAGTCACCCATCGCAATAAACTCTGACAATTCCATGCCTACGCCGGTTACATTTCGAAGCGACTCTTCTGTGTCTTTCAAAATTGCTGCTTTCGCTGTCGCAACTTCATCAGCGGTCAACTTGTTGTTTTTCAGGTCTTCAACCATCGAAATAAGAACCGATTCCATTTCAGCCGTATCAGTGCCTTTCATACCCTGAGCCAAAACAGTAAACGTTGAAGGATCTTTTAATAGGTAAGAATACGCATAGGCACCCGTTGCAATACCAGGCTCAACCATTTTCTTCTGCATACGGCCACGTGCGCTGTCAGACAATACTTTCGCCAGTACTTGAATTGCAGGCGTATCTTCGTGAAGTGCCGATGGCACGTGATAAGTCGCAGCAATCATGGGAACATCGCCAGTACGACGTAAATTCACTTCGCGCTCACCGTCTTGTGTCGGTTCAACCGTATAAAGCGGCTCGATTGGTGTTTCTGGTTGCTTTAATTTACCAAATGTTTTTTCGATTAACTCGATAGCCTTGTCTTTTTCAAAACGGCCAGCAAGTGTCAAAACGGCATTATCTGGACGGTAATGTTTTTTGTAGAACGCGCGTAATTTATCAAATGGGAAGTTTTCAACGTCTGAGCGAGCGCCAATCGTTGAATTGGCATAGTTGTGCCACAAATATGCCGTCGAAGCCAAACGTGAAGAGAGCATACGGAAAGGATTGTTCTCACCGCGTTCCATCTCGTTGCGAACAACCGTCATTTCAGACTCTAATTGCTCTTCGGTAAAGGTCGCGTTAACCATACGGTCCGCTTCCATACCCAATGCCCACTCCAAGTTTTTCTCATCGTACTCAAACAACTCAAAATAGTTGGTGCGGTCTAACCACGTCGTCGCGTTAACACGCATACCACGCTTATTAAATTCTTTATCAATGTCTTTATAGCTTGTAGAGCCCTTAAACAACATATGCTCTAACAAATGCGCCATACCTGTTTCGCCGTAGTTCTCATGAACCGAACCGACACGATAGGTAATATTAACTAACGTTTTTGGTTGTGCAGAATCTGGATACAACAACACTTTCATACCATTAGATAAAGTGTATTCTTGAATACCTTCTACACTGCGCACAAATTCCATTTTTGCATTAGCAACAGCAACTTCTGGTGCAGTTGAAGATTGAGTCGCAGAACAGCCCGTCAGTGCAACAAACATAGCTGACGCTATCACTGTTTTGGTAAATCTTGATTTTTGACCAGTGGCAAATAACTTCATTCGAAGTAGCTCCCTGTAATTGTTATTAGATCTCTTGATTAGAGCGCTATTTATAACAAATAAAGGCCTAAAAGCTAATTCTCAACATGTAACAAGTTATTAATAAATTGTGCGCCAAATAGACAAAAACCAAGGGCTGTAAACATAACTGGTCAGTTTAGACGTCTAGGCGTAAAAAAGTATTAGGCAAAAGCACCCGTTATGGCTTAAAATTACCCGACTAAATTTTTCAAAACCTAGAGAGTGGCTTAATGGCAAAACATTTATTCACATCAGAATCTGTATCTGAAGGTCATCCGGATAAAATTGCAGACCAAATTTCTGACGCAGTGTTAGACGCAATTTTGGAACAAGACCCAAAAGCACGTGTTGCTTGTGAAACTTACGTAAAAACAGGAATGGTAATGGTCGGTGGTGAAATCACTACATCGGCTTGGGTAGACATCGAAGAGCTAACTCGAAATACCGTTCGTGAAATTGGTTATGTTCATTCAGACATGGGCTTTGATGCAGATTCATGTGCTATCTTAAACACCATTGGTAAACAATCTCCAGACATCAACCAAGGTGTTGACCGTCAAGACCCAGCCGAGCAAGGCGCGGGCGACCAAGGCTTAATGTTCGGTTACGCATGTAACGAAACTGACGTTTTAATGCCGGCACCAATCGAATACTCACACCGCTTAGTTAAGCGCCAAGCAGAAGTTCGTAAAAACGGTACATTGCCATGGTTGCGCCCTGATGCAAAATCACAGGTGACATTTGCATACGAAAACGGCAAGCCAGTAGGCATAGACGCAGTTGTTTTATCAACTCAACACTGTGACACTATTTCCCAGAACGACCTAATTGAAGCCGTTCGTGAAGAAATCATCAAGCCAGTACTTCCGTCAGAATGGCTAAATGACAAAACCAAATTCTTCATCAACCCAACAGGCCGATTCGTTATCGGTGGTCCAATGGGTGACTGTGGTCTTACTGGTCGTAAGATCATCGTTGACACATACGGCGGTATGGCACGTCACGGCGGTGGTGCATTCTCTGGTAAAGATCCATCAAAAGTTGACCGTTCAGCAGCATACGCAGCTCGTTACGTAGCGAAAAACCTAGTTGCGGCAGGCCTTGCCGACAAAGCTGAAATCCAAGTTTCTTACGCAATCGGCGTTGCAGAGCCAACGTCTATCAGTGTTGAAACTTTTGGTACAAGTAAGTTAGAAGAAGACAAACTAATCGAACTAGTGCGTCGTCACTTCGATTTACGTCCACACGGTCTAATCCAAATGCTTGACCTTGAGCGCCCTATCTATAAAGGCACAGCGGCTTATGGTCACTTTGGTCGCGATGAGTTCCCTTGGGAGCGTACAGACAAGGTTGAGGCGTTACGCGCTGACGCTGGTTTGTAATTTCGACTGCAATTCAAAGTTGATTCAATGAAAAAGGACGCTTCGGTGTCCTTTTTTGTGGCTGA
>NZ_CEYNSH010000083.1:0-3809 GCF_982872775.1 Psychrosphaera sp.
CGATGGTAGTGTGGGGTTTCCCATGCGAGAGTAGCTCACCGCCAGGCTCCAAATAGAATAATCCCTCGTACAGTAGTGCGGGGGATTTTTTCGTTTCAGGCGTTAAATATTCAAGGCGGCTCGCTTACGCTCTAGATTGCTTGTTCCAGACGCAATCAACCGACTGCATCCATGCAGTCGACCGCCAGGCTCCAAATAAAACAACCCCTTGCAGGAAACTGCGAGGGGTTTTTTATTGCCTCCAATTTATTGAGCTAAAACCTGTTCCAGACATTAAGGGGAATAGTGATGTCCTCTCTCTCAGCTAACTAAATCAAACGCTTCTTCTATTGTGTTAATGGGCTGCAAAAGCAATAATGGCGTCATTATTTATGCGATAAATTGTTACTTATTTTGAATTCTTTAAAAACATTTCACACATTCGGTCTTAATCATCAAGCAGAGCAGATTCATAAGATAGAGTCTATTAATGATATTAAGCCATTGATAGGACAAGTACTTCACCATGACTTTGTGCTTTTAGGCGAAGGCAGTAATTCGGTGTTTCTTTCTGATATCAAGGTACCTGTCTACATTAATCGTCTACTTGGAAAATACTATGACGAAGACAATTCATATTATTATCTAACAGCGATGGCTGGCGAGAACTGGCATGAGTTTGTGGTTTGGTCATTGGAAAATGAAATTTTTGGATTAGAAAACTTAGCGCTTATACCCGGTACAGTAGGGGCCGCACCAATTCAAAATATTGGTGCTTATGGTCGTGAAGTAAAGTCATTTATAGCTTCTGTTGAGTATGTTGATTTAACAACGGGTGAGCAAAAAACGTTATTAAATAAGGATTGCCTTTTTTCTTACCGAGATAGTATTTTTAAACAACAACTAAAAGAAGTAGCACTGATCACTAAGGTTAATTTCAAAATCCCAAAAAAGTGGCTACCTGAAGTCAGTTATGCCGGATTATCTGAACTAACTAACCCTAACCCAACAGATATCTTTAACAAAGTTGTGCATATACGTCGGTCCAAACTTCCAAATCCTACGGAGATAGGAAATGCTGGCAGCTTTTTTAAAAATCCTATACTAACGGGTGATTCGGCAAAAAAATTCAAAGATGATTGGCCACTTTGTCCAGTCTACAAGGTAGATGGCGGCATTAAACTTGCCGCTGGGTGGCTAATTGATCAGTGTAAATTAAAAGGTAAAGGGGTAGCGGGAGTTAGTGTTCACGAACAGCAAGCCCTGGTTTTAATTAATACTTTGGGTGAGGCCATGGGTGCAGATCTGATCAAAACTATTGAAATGGTTGTCACATCGGTTAAATCAAAGTTTAACGTTGAACTTGAACCTGAAGTAAGGGCTTTTTCTGAATTCGGAGAAGTAGGTCTACGCTGGGAGCGTAACAATGACGGAAAAGAATAAGCTTTCATCTACAAAAAGAGAGATTATCACTCATCTTAGTAAAGGTAACTTTGTATCAGGCGAATGGCTGGGCGCAGAGTTAGGTATTTCCAGAGCCGCTGTTGCAAAACATGTTAAGTCTATTACCGAATTGGGGTTGGACATTTTTTCTGTCACTGGAAAAGGTTATCGACTGGCGCAGCCACTGCAATTATTAGATATAGATACAATTAAAAACCATTATACCAATGGGACACATTTACACGTATTCAACATAATAGATTCAACCAATCAGTATCTTATGAATTTACTCAGATCTGATGAACCACTCGCTGATGGTACTACTGTTATTGCAGAGTGTCAGTTATCGGGCCGTGGACGACGAGGAAGGGAATGGATTAGCCCCTATGGCAGCCACCTTTATCTAAGCCGTTATTACAAGTCTTATGAAGGTTTAGCCGCAGCATCTGGTTTGAGTCTAGCCATAGGTGTTGCAATCGCCCGCGCCGTTGAAAATTTCGTTGGAGTAGAGGCTTTGCTAAAATGGCCCAATGACGTTTTAGTGCAAGATAAGAAGCTTTCTGGGGTTTTAGTAGAAGCAGAGGGACAAAGTGACGGTGTCTGCCACTTAGTCATTGGTATTGGTCTCAATGTGAAAATGCCAGACTCTCAAGGTGAGAAAATAGATCAACCCTGGACAGACCTAAGCTTGTTGTCTAACGAGACGATTGATCGTAATGAACTAGCAGCAGTTCTCCTTAAAGAACTTGACATCGTTATGGATGAGTATCGTCAGAACAAGCTGGTAAACCTTGCACGAGAGTGGAATAACAAAAACGCATTCAAAAACCAGGTGGTTAACGTAACGACCGGTGCTTCTACAAAGGTTGGTCGTTGTATTGGAATTGATGAAAGTGGTGCGTTAATTTTATCTCAACTAGACTCACCTGATAAGTTTAAGGTTTTTGGTGGCGAAGTATCACTTAGAAGACGGACAAGTTAATGAAACTATTGATAGATAGTGGTAATACAAAGTGTAAGTTTGCAACGGTGTTCGATAACACCGTAGAAAACCTAGAAAGCGAAGTTGTGTTATCTAAACTAAATAGCTTTGTCGAGATTATTTATAGTGATGTTGCAAACTCCGCCGAACTTCAAGCACTTCTTCAAAAAGTTAACACCAATAAAACAAAGGTAACTAGAGTCCAGGTAACCAAGGAAGCGTTTGGTATTACTTGCGCTTATGAAAGCTTCCAGACGTTAGGTATAGACAGGTGGTTAGCAATAATTGCAGCTGAACAATTATTTCCGGCTAAAAACCTCATTATTGTGGATGCTGGAACCGCCATTACTGTGGATATTCTGACTGCAAATAAACAGCACTTAGGTGGCTGGATAGTACCTGGTATAAAACTAATGGAAAAAAGTATTACGGATAAAGCGCCAAATGTTTTTACTGCTCCTAGTGTTAAAAGCGAAGTGTTTGGTACGTCAACGCCGAGTGCTTTAATAAATGGGTGTATGAATGCTGCGTTAGGCTTAATAGAACAAGCACGTTTACAATTTGAGACTCAAACGAAGGATCGTAGTCAGCCCATCATTTTAATTACCGGCGGTGATGCACAAATTTTAAGCGAACACTTAAAGCAGACTCACATAGTAAATAAAAGTTTAGTCTTTTTAGGCTTGGCCAGATTTTCCAATTAAAATCTAAATGAACAACTGCTGATTGATTATCAAACAATAAAGCTCAGTTTTGTATAAAACATCACCAAACAAACGAAAAATATAAAAAAAGTTCACGAAACTATTGCACAATGAAATCTCATGCCATAGAATTCGCCCCACTTGATGACGTGCCGACTTAGCTCAGTTGGTAGAGCAACTGACTTGTAATCAGTAGGTCGCCAGTTCGATTCCGGCAGTCGGCACCATCAATACTTACTCGTGGAGGGGTTCCCGAGTGGCCAAAGGGATCAGACTGTAAATCTGACGGCTCTGCCTTCGGTGGTTCGAATCCACCTCCCTCCACCACTTTTCTTTTATTGAGATACATCATCTTGGTAAATCAAAGGTCGGCTCGCGACCTTAAAAGCTTGGGTCGTGAAGTCGTGTCTACGCGAGCATCGTATAATGGCTATTACCTCAGCCTTCCAAGCTGATGATGCGGGTTCGATTCCCGCTGCTCGCTCCAACACCTTTGCTGATATAGCTCAGTCGGTAGAGCGCACCCTTGGTAAGGGTGAGGTCGGCAGTTCAAATCTGCCTATCAGCACCACTTCTTCTCTTTCTCATGCTAAAATATTTAACTCACGCTTTTTGCGTATTATTTTAATAAACTTAAATAGGTCTGAAAATGGCAAGAGAAAAGTTTGAACGTACGAAACCGCACGTTAACGTTGGTACAA
>NZ_CEYNSH010000084.1:0-3626 GCF_982872775.1 Psychrosphaera sp.
CGTGAAAAAACCAATTACGACCACCCTGATGCGTTTGAGCACGACCTTTTAATCAAGCACCTACAAGAGTTAAAAGCTGGTAAAGCCATTGAAATGCCTCAATACTGCTACAAGACTCATACTCGTTTGAAAGAAACGACAAAGGTAGAGCCCGCGCAGGTTATTTTAATTGAAGGGATCATGTTATTAACCGAGCCTAATCTTCACAAAGAGTTTGATATCAAAGTGTTTATGGACACACCACCAGATATTTGTTTAGTGAGAAGACTAGAGCGTGATATAAAGCAGCGTGGACGCAACTTTGACTCAGTAATCAAACAATACTTGAACACGGTGCGCCCGATGTACCAAGCATTCATTGAACCTTCAAAGCAAGTTGCAGATTTGATTGTTACGAACGGTGGTAAAAACCGTATCGCCATCGATGTGCTCAAGGCTCAAATTAAACAGCTATTGATTGGCTAATAAGCAATTAGATAAAGCGACTTAATCGCTATAAAAAAATAAAACGAGTACTCTGTTCTACAAAGTACTCGTTTTTTTATGCTTGTAAGATGTATTAATCAGTCTTCGCTATTTGACGCAAATATAAGGTATTTTTCTGGTGCACTCACCTTGTTTTGTTTTGCCTTATACATCGCAATGTCAGCTTGTTTTATAAGTTGCTCTATATCTGCTGATGTGTGTGGATAAAAACTCACACCCACACTCATCGAGATTGTTGTAGGCGCATCTTTATCACCAAAGTAAAATGGTTGTTTTATACTTGAATCCACTTTTTGTAACACGTTTTTAACGGACTCCTCATCTTCAGCTTGAAGTAACAAGACAAATTCGTCGCCTCCCCATCGGATGGCGACATCATTTTTTCTCACATTACGCTTTAGTTGACCCGCTACAAACTCCAAAACTTCATCACCAGCATCATGCCCGTATATATCATTGACAGCCTTAAAACCATTTAGATCGAGCAGTGCCAATGCAAAGTGATGTCCCTTACTTATTAGTTTAGCGATAAGTTTCTCACCGCCATTTCGATTATAGATCCCAGTTAGAGAGTCAAAATCTGCTTGAAGAGCTAGTTTTTGAAGCTCTTTTTTACGTTTAGAGATATCGTTGAGCGTAAGTTGGTAGTACTTCACTCCATCTTCGGCAATTATGGGGTTAGCAATGAGCTGTACCCACACAAGTTGATTGGTATTTTTACAACTTAGCTTAAATTCACCCGTCGCAAACTCGTTTCTGGCAAAAGCTTCATAAACACTTGCTTTTACCGCTCGGGGATCATCAAAAATTTGCTCTAATAACTCTCCATAATCCTGTTTTTCTTCAAAACCCATTCGCTCAACTAATTCGTTGAACGCATTATTCCGCAATTGTATGAAGCCATTGTCTGTCATTAATACAATAGCGGATTTGGCGTTTTCAAACAGCATTCGAAAGCGTTGCTCCAAAAATTCAATTTCGCTTCTCAAATGCCTTTCTTGATTAAACTGTTGCTCAACTTTTTCAAGTAACTGGTTGGTATCTTCTACTAAGGTGCCTATTTCACTTTTTGCGTGATAATCAGGCATATTGAGTCTTTGAGGGGTTCCTGGTGCTATTTCATGCAATGAGCGACCTACACGAATCATCGGCGCAATAATAATCATATAGTTAATCACCAACGCCACCAGCCCTACAACAGCCGCCAACACATAGAGGGAGTAATTATTATCATTACTAATCTCTGTCGCTTGCTCAATAATGTGGTTTGCATTGGGGTAAATAGACACTTGAGCTAACTGTTCATCTGGAATGAAAGGATGATAAACCACAAAAATACGTGGCTCTGTACCCTTTGTTATCGCCTCTTCAACATTTACCTGGTAATAGATTTGCTGACCTTTGATAGACGCAGCAAGAATCTTTTCACTTTTCACCAAGCCATTGACCGCTTCTTTGGCGAGGTCCTGATCTTCTAAAAAAGCTGAGATAGATGCGGTCGCCGACACCGTTTGGTAAAGCTCTTCAATATCATTATTTGCTTCTGTTATTTCATGTTGGTAAGTCGCACGATAAAAGAACTCAGCAGTCAATAAAACAACGATGACTGAGACAGCAATTAAAAATATAGAAAATCGAACACCTAGACCATGAATATTAATCAAATCTATATACTACCTTCATTTCATCAGTGACTTCAGACGCGTAAACATAAGCTAATGCTGACGCATCAGAAGACAAACGTTTTTGGATATCCTTAAAAGAGTTCTCCATTGAGGGCGGTTTGGCACGCCCTGAGAATTTTAGTCTTGACCAATATGCATTCACTCGTGCCAACGGAAGTCCTACTAATGCTTTATAGAATTTAGCTTTTAGTTCTTCATCGTTAACTACATCAATAGGATTGGCAGATGCACCGTTAGCAAATGAATTGTATTTGCCCATATATAAGTCAATTAACTCGCGTTTCTCTAATTCGTTTATTTGATTCTTACTGCTAGTTACCACAACAATTGAATTCTCTTGGGCGTATGAGTATCCGGTCGTAAACATCAACAAGAAGAGCGGTACAATAAATAAAAGCCTCATACACAATTTATTAGCCTGCTTGGCGGATGTAATAAGTGAGTAATTCGTTTTCATAATAGTACTCACTAAAAACTAAAACTCAGAGCGAAAAACAACGAATGGGCCACCTTATCAGTCGTACTAACAACCGGCCCCCTATCGGCCCTTAAGCCTGCACCGCGTGCCGAGATATCGGTACGCTCTACTTGGACTTTGAATGCCAGTTGTTCGGCCAAGTCCCAGCGCCAACCAATTGAAATCGTAGATTGGTTATGCCCAAGTGAGTTCGCTATTTCCTCGACAAAAAGAGCCAGCTCTCTCGTTTGTGGGAGAAGTGGAAAATCAGGTTTTTCTTGTTCAAGGTAATAAGGATCGGTATCAGCAAACGAATATAATACATAGTAAGTATGCTCGCCGTTTAAATAGCTGAGGTTTATGAAGCCATTTAAAGAGTGACGAAGGCCCAATGACGTAGAGTCGATATGAGATAGCTCGCCTGATAAGTGATAAGACCCCATATACCTTTCAGCGTATACCGAAGAGTATTCAATCTCTGCATCTTCAATACTTAACTGCTGAGAAAAACCAATCGCTCCCGGCCAGATAGGCTGCAACTGCTGCACGAGCGGTAAAATAGCTGCCGAATCAGGGTTATTATTGGCAGCGTCAGTTACGGTGTGTTTAATTGAAAAACTCCAATCAAATGAATCAAGCTCAATACCTACACCAATTAAGTTTTCAAATCGAATTGGGCGGTAGGCATTACTCGTAAAATCACTTTCCGCCTGACCACTAATCGCCTTAATCGAAAAATTAAAATTATTAAAAGGCCTTGAATAGGAGATATCAAAACCGTCAAAACTTCGAGTTGGTAAAACCCCATAGACTTCAGTAGGAACTTTAACCCAAGGGTAGGAAATTCCTATATCTCTTGTGTCACTAAACTGAAAGATATCTGCCGCACTT
Organism: Psychrosphaera sp.; assembly: GCF_982872775.1. Taxonomy (NCBI): domain Bacteria; kingdom Pseudomonadati; phylum Pseudomonadota; class Gammaproteobacteria; order Alteromonadales; family Pseudoalteromonadaceae; genus Psychrosphaera; species Psychrosphaera sp. Next base: position 3,520 of record NZ_CEYNSH010000084.1, read on the forward strand.
CTGCCAGCACGAATTTGCCAATTACGATTAAGGTTGTAGCGAAAAAATGCCATTTGGGTGATAGAGTCTAAGTCTTGATTATCTTGCTCGCGGTATACAAATTGCCC
>NZ_CEYNSH010000085.1:0-3377 GCF_982872775.1 Psychrosphaera sp.
ATGTGGCGACATTATAAATAAATGACTTACAAAAAACACTTTATTACTTGTTAAAATGAAAAACGATTGATTTAAGACAAGGGTTTTGTTGTTTTATCCGCTACAAACAAATCTGACTTTTCCAGTTCTTCAAGTGACATGGGCTTAGCGTAATAATAACCTTGGATAATATCGCAATTGCAATCTCGTAAAATATCCATATGTTCTTTTGTCTCAACTCCCTCAGCCACGACCTTTAAGTGAAGGTTATGAGCCAAGCTTATCATAGCCGACACAATTTCAAGCTCTGCAGGTTGAGTATCTATATCTTTAACAAACGAGCGATCTATCTTTAGAGTATCGGTAGGTAATTTGTTTAAATAACCAAAGCTGGAATACCCTGTACCAAAGTCATCAATGGATACCCCAAACCCTGTCTCTTGCAATCGTTTTAGCTGTGAATGATTGTGGTCCAGGTCTTCCATCAAAATACTTTCAGTAATTTCAATTTCGAAGTTTTTGGGCTTTCGGCCAGATGAAATAAACTTCTCCATTAGGTTTTCATAAAACTGGCGGTTTGTTAACTGTCTAGCCGAGACATTAATGGCTATGACTATATCCTCGTCGACAAGGGTTTGTAGACGAGGCAGATCTCGTATCGCTTGTTCGATTACCCAATCACCAATAGGCTCAATTAAGCCGGTAGATTCAGCAACCGGTATAAATTGAAAAGGCGGAATCAAGCCCTCTTCTGGATCTTGCCAACGTATCAATGCCTCTACACCAATCACTTTGTCATGTGTTAAAGAATACTGAGGTTGATAAAACAAAATAAAATCTTGATTTTCAATTGCTTTTCGGAGCTTGTTTTCAATATTAAGTTTCGCTGTTGCCTCTTGGTTAAGTTCTTCGTTATAAAAGCGGAACTTGTTTTTCCCTAACTGTTTGGACTGATACATAGCCAAATCCGCAAACTTAATTGCAGAGTCAGCCTCGTCGGTATCTTTGGGAATCAAGGATACCCCAATACTTGCGGTAATAAATATATGGTCATTGTCATATGGAATGGGAGCGGCGAGAACAGAAAGGACTGTTGTTGCTAATTCAGCAGCCTTAGTTTCATCATCAATGTTTGGTAAAAGTAAAACAAACTCATCCCCATTTATTCGCGCAACGGTATCAGTGGCTCTTACACTGTGCTTCAATCTTGTGCTTACTTCCTTTAGTACTTCATCTCCAAACCTTCGACCTAATGAATCATTAATACGCTTGAAGTTATCAACATCAATAAATAAAAGTGCACCTGTGGCACTGTCTCTTAAGTTTTGACGGATCGCCTGCTCTATTCTTTCTGTGAGCAAAAATCGATTCGCCAAGCCCGTAAGCGAATCGTAAAAAGCTAACTGCTGCAGTTCTTTTTGCGTAGTATCAAGGGTCTTCATCGTGTACAGCTTGAATTTTATATCTCTGCGAATTCTAAACAAAATCAGAGTAGTAATTGGTATTACAATTAGCGCTGTAGCAAATAACAAGATGAAAATGATGAGCTCAGAGTTTTCTGTTTCGGTATTGAGTTCGTCGAAGCGTCGTTCTCGTGCCTTCTCATGCAAAAGCTCATTTTGTCGTGCGATACGAATAAGTTGTCTAATCGAGCTCTCGACTTTGTCATACTTAATTGGCTTAATTGACGTTAAGTTTTGTAGCCTTGTTGTTTCTGATTTAAGGCGTCCGAGAACTTGATTGAAAATCGACGAACCATACTCGTCTTGGATGCTAGTTAACAGTGCCACTTTGCGTTCAACATTGAGTACACTGACATGGAATTGAGCATTGTGCTCTGTTTTTTCAGATATTTTTAATTGGTTTATATTATCGAGAACTTCGAATAAGGTCACCATTAGGTCTGCTGTCGTCGTCATTGAACGATCGTGATAATTAGAAATGACCTCTCTGCTTTCCCTCAAATTTTGATTTGCATTGGTAATTGTAAAAATAATCACTAAAGCGAGAAAGCTGATTCCAGTAACCAGAGAAAATATGAGCCTTAACGTTTTACTCCCTTGTTTTTCTATATTTTTTTCCATGTTCGGAGACAACGCAGTGACATTAGTTTGATTGTCATTGCGGCTCTCAACGACACTTGAAAGTGGCTTATTTTTACTTGTTTCCCCCATTAATGAGATGCTCCCTGCGCCTGATTCATTAGGGTTATCGCTTTTTTAAGTTCGCTAAAATCACCTGTCGTCGCTGGATAAAACACTTCCGCATTGATCAAATCCAATATTTTAGCCTCCTTTGCCGAGTTATAGTCCAAAGAAAGAAAGGCTCCTAGTAAGCTATCTACGACTTGTTTATCCAAATCGGATTGTGCGGCCCATACATAATCGGGATAAGGAGGAGACTGCCAAATGACCTTCAATGCAGCCTCCATTTCTGGGTTGCTTTGGGTCATTCGCTGATAAACATTGGCATTAAGCACGCCAGCTTTTGCTTTTCCTTCATAGACATGTTCAACCGTTTTATCATGTGCTTGGCTGAACTTTACTTCAGAAAAGTATTGTTCGGGTATTATATTAAGTTTAGAAAAGTAGTATCTAGGCATTAAGTGACCAGACGTCGACAGGTCAGAACCAAAAGTAAATGACTGTCCTTCGAGGTCTGTTAAATTATTAAGTTTCGTATCTTTTCGAGTAATCACCACGCTTAAAAAGCTTCGATCGATATCCCGCATCACTATAGGCACAGCACCATGGTTTTCATTAGCCTTTACAAAGGTGTATCCTCCAAAAAACGCTAGATCCACGGCCCCCTTTTCAAACAAAAGTACTAGCTCTTGGTAGTTTTGGGGAATAACAAGTTGATATGGAACGTCAGCTTCTTTACTAATGTAGTCAAATAAAGGGGTGTATTGTTTTCTCAACTCTGCAGGCGAGCGATCAGGTAATAAACCTACATTAATCGTCTTAGTTGTGGGCTCTTTCGACGCCATTGGCCCACAAGCAACGACAAATATTACAACGATAAAAGAGAGTAAAGCTTTAAGACCGTTAGATAATCTCATTTTAGCTAAAACCATTGTGTTTCTGTACAATGTCTGCAGTATAGCTCAAATCCGCCAAACTGAATTGGCGAAGTGTTTCATTTTTATCAGATTAGTAATAATAGACGGCCCAATTAAATTATCGTTAAATATAATAAAGTCGTCAGTTATTTTAGAATGTAACTTCGTTCGTTTGGTGACACCCTGCCCGTTTGAATGGCGTCAGCCATATGTTTGATTACTGGGCTCGGTCGCCCATTTAAATCTTCCAAAAAATAAGTGTGGCCTTTTTTATCAAACTGATTATTAAACTCATCGCAATCAATTTCGTAAACCGTCTTGGGTAGCTTCGACACAC
>NZ_CEYNSH010000086.1:0-3117 GCF_982872775.1 Psychrosphaera sp.
AACGCATTACCAAAGACTTCACCACGACACCTTGTGTTTGTCCAAAGTGTGAAACCGTTTTTGCTCGAGAGACGTTGGTTCGAGGTACACCCGCCTACAAATTTATAGGCGGGAAGGTCTGGTTTAAATAAGCCAAATTGAATTATACCTATGGCTCACAGTTCTCCTGACTAAGTCAGTTGAAATTAAAGGTGACGACGAGCCAGTAACTAGTGTCCAAACTTAAATCGAATACCAGCATTAACCGTAAACCCATCATTTCTAGACCAAATGTCTGTTGTCCATCGGCCAGTTATTGATTGTTCAGGTAACACCAACGGGTCTTCTTTTGTTTGTCGCACGTTTAATAAGTTTTCAAAATTAATGAAGTAGCTAACTTTTCCAAGCGTAATCTGGCCTAACAAACCTAAATGCCAATATGGCTTACTTTCGGTTCGATAAGGGTTTCCTTCAAGCTTTTGCGTTCCTGTGTAATAGGCCTCAAACCCGACCAAGTGACTGCCGTGTTCTTCCCACATCGCAACAAAACCGGCTGAATGTTTTGGGGTGAGCGCTAATGGCACACGATCCAGTTGAGCCATTGAATTACTCTCAGTTTGAGTCATCACTTCTCGAGTCGCATCAGTAAACAAATAACTACCGGTTAGCTTTATGTCGTGCCAACGATATCTTAGTAACAACTCGGCGCCTCGAATTTGACTTTGTCCCGGTGCATTTACAATTTGTAGACGCGCTGGAGCCTTATTTTGTAAAGAATTGACGGTGGTTAGTTCGGTAACGTTATCAATGTTAGACGCAAACAACGTGACACTAGACTCAAAGACTCCACGGCTGTAACTGATATCAATTGAAGAGGTCGTTGCTTGCTCTTCCTCTAGATTGTTTAATCTGTCCAATCTCGATAAGCCTACTGCCTCGATATCTTCAATAAATGGTGTTGGAGCATAAAAGCCTTTGCCAAACGCACCTCGAACCGTCCAATCATTAGGTTGATATAGAACAGAGATTCTTGGGCTCAGTTGGGTTCCGTATTCACTGTGCCAATCGGCTCTGGCACTTAATGAAATGGCGATTTCGTCAGTCGCATCAAGATCTACTTGTGAAAAAATAGCCGGAACGTCATAAGAATAATCAAACTCTGAGTAAGTATCAGAGTGATATTGCTCAGATTGAAAGGCGGCACCGATAACCCACGCGCCGATGTCATTAAAACCAGTAATGCTTGATTCTAGAAGGTAGCTCTCGTGTTGATCACTTTCAAATACCGCCACGTCAGGCGCTGAGCCATATTGATGCTGATGTTCTTGTTTCATGCCCGAGCCACGCAAATTCAACTCTAAATCTGCAGTGAGCGGTTGCTCATAAACAAAGCCAAGGTCTTGTCGTTTTGATTCTTGGTTGATTTCATAAACCCCACCAGCAAATGTTGCCGATTGAGCATTATCAGACTGACGAAAATCAGCAGGGGCACCACCGCTTCGTTGTTCTTCCATTACCCCATAGGTGACATAGAGTTGCTCGTCGTGTGCGCCTTCCCAATATAATCTTGGACGAATTGTTGCTCTATCGTAGCCTGCAAAATCGAGCCAACCATCGTTGTCCAAGTCCTTTTGAGCTTGGTGGTGTAAGCCCGCGGTCACAGATCCACTGATTGCATCTGTTAATGGTGTAGCTAGGTAAGTTGTTAGGTCTTGTCCGTCTTTTGAAGTGACATTCGCCAAAACCTCACCTTCAAACTCATCGCCCGGTGTGCGTGACATCAAGTTGATAACACCGCCCAATGCCGAGCCGCCATACATTGAAGAGGCCGAGCCTTTTATAATCTCAACGTTGGCTAAGTCAGTCGGTGGAATCTGAAGAAGGCCAATCGACGCGGTTTGGCCACCGTATAAAGGCAAGCCATCACTCAGAAGTTGAGTGTACCTTCCGTATAAGCCCTGAAGGCGGATGCTGGCACTGCCCATCGCCGGTGAGGTAGTTTGAACTCGAACGCCTCCCGTTTCAGCAACCAACATTGAGATATTTCCCGGTCGCATAAGTGCTTTTTCTTGAACTTCTTCGCCATTAATTACTTCTGTTCGTGTCGCTGATTCAGTAATAATTCTGCCAAGGCGAGAGGCGGTGATCCTTATTTTTTCAATCTTAGGCTCATCATGACCATGAGCGTGTTCGTGACCGTGTTCACTTTTGTGTTGCTCGTGCTCATCATGTTTCCCACTGCGGTGTTCTTTGTGCTCTATGTGTTCTTTGTGTTCTTTGTGCTCTTTGTGTTCTTTGGGCTCAGTTTCACTTTGTGTGTTTGCCAGTCCGATTACGGGTTGAGTCAAAAGCATTACCGCTAATGCTACGGATGTTTTTTTAGTTTGAAACATTGTGTTCTCTTAGTTGTCTTGACGCCATTTCTTCCACGAGGCTAGGAAATGGAGTTTTTAATAAAAATAACTACATTTCAGAACTATCAGGCAGCGCTAGATACTGGGTAAAAAGTTCTGAATGAAGGTTTAACGTTTGGGTTAAGACAACAAAATGGGAGGGCGATAAACAGTGGAGTTTCGCCAAATCGGCTTCTGCTCTAATACTGTGAGAGTAGTGGGTGAACAGCTGGACACTCTTTCAGCTAATCTAGCTTGGGCAAACGCCGTCGTTTGCACTGAATTGGCGATACATACGCAAGTAGAATCACAACAATCTTGACAGCAGTCAGCCTCGGTTTGTGTTTCGACTTGGGAGTTACCTTGACTACTGGCTTGGATATTGGCTTGGGTACTTAAAGAGTCCGCATTCTTAAATTTTGAATCTGCGTTATCAATCACTTGCGCTTGGCTTGGAGGCTCTGAACAAAACAGCGCCGCACCTGCTGAGATTGCTTGGCCCAAGTTGGCCAATAACAATATCAAGACAAGCGAAATATGAAGCAATGATTTATTCATTTATGATAAAAGCCAAACCAGTTTGAATTAAGTTAATCTGCGTAGACTAACGATTTGTAATTATTTTGTTAACTCTAGCACTGCAAAAAGCGTTACAAACTAGGAATACACAGATTAATGACGGTTTAAACATCAACCGCAGGTAAACCTTCAATCAAAAATAATGAGCCAATGATCTTGTATTGGT
>NZ_CEYNSH010000087.1:0-2826 GCF_982872775.1 Psychrosphaera sp.
AGCTATTACTGCTTATAGAGGTGTTTTAAAAAATGCTCAGTTCGGTCAACTATGGGTGGGAAATCATCAGCCATCGAATGTGAAGTCGGTTTTTGCTTCTATACAAAAACTCAATAATTATCTGAACGATGACTCAACTTCAAACTTAGCTACTGACTATTATGACTATATTGTCATTGATGAGGTACATCATGTTTCTGCGTCCAGTTACCGAAAAGTGCTAGAGCATTTTGATTCAAAAATATTACTTGGATTAACGGCTACACCTGAGCGACATGACGGTGCGAATATATTAGATGATTTTTGTGGCGTCATAGCCGCGGAAATAAGACTTCCTGATGCGATAAATCAAAAACATCTTTGCCCTTTTCAATACTTTGCAATTGATGATGGGACCGATTTAACAAAGGTGAAATGGACGAGTGGTAAATACGACCAAGATGAATTGACGAATGTATACACCCAAAATGATCAACGATTGAAAAATATTCTTTTAAACCTTGGTCAAACGGTTACAGATGTCTCGAAGATGCGTGCACTTGGCTTTTGTGTCAATAAAGCTCATGCCGAATACATGTCCGAAAAGTTTAAAGAGAGAGGCATTAAAGCAGGTGTTTTAACAAGTAGTAACTCCAAAGAAAGAAGTTCACTTATTCAAAAATTAGAATTGCGACAGATTAACATATTGTTTGTCGTTGATATGTTTAATGAAGGTGTCGATATTCCAGAACTCGATACCTTGTTGATGCTACGCCCAACGGAAAGCTTAACCGTATTCTTGCAGCAACTAGGTCGTGGGCTTCGATTAACTGATGATAAAGAATGTTGTACCGTGCTGGATTTTGTTGGCAACGCACACGTAAATTATGATTTCTCACACAAATTTAGAGGACTCATTGGCAAAACAAATCATTCTCTGCAAAAGGAAATAGAAAAAGGCTTCCCTCATGCACCACTGGGTTGCCATATTGAGTTACAGAGAGTCGCTCAAAGTCGAATCCTAACCAATATTAATAACGCCACGCCAAATAAGCGCAAGTTACTGAACAAAATAAATAATTTTAGTAACGAGAGCGCTTTGAGTTTAACTTTGCGAAACTTTCTCGTCATTAACAGTGAAATAAAGCTCGAAGATATTTATAAGCCTAATCAATCTGGCGTAGGCGGCTGGACCGCACTAAATTCCGTAGCGCAAAATAAAGAAGTAGATGTCGAGCAAAAGCCAATATTTAAAGCGTATTATCGAGCGATAAAAAACAGGTTACTCCAGAATACCTCTCTGAGTTATCTGAAATTTGTGTTGTTGTTAAGTCAGAATGACTTTGAACCAGAGCATTGTGTGGGCCATTTATTTAGTGAACAGCAAGTTGAGCAGTTCTCGTTAATGGTGCATTTTGACTTTTGGGATAAGACTGGACAAAACTTAGGATTCCAAAGTGTTAATGAGAGTTTGTTAGCACTAAGACATAAAGATCTACAGACTGAATTAGAAGACGTTTTGGCCATCCTTATAGAACAACTCCACACAATAGAATTCCCGATGCCTCCAACAAATAGCGCTGTTGTTAATGAGTCTTCCTTGAATATGCACTCAAGGTACACCAAAGAGCAAATACTAGTAGGACTCGGTGCCTCGCGATTTGACTTTAAAAATCCGACTAAAGAAGGCGTTGTTAGCATTGATAACGGCCGGGCCGAAATATTCTTTGTTACCCTAAACAAGAATGACAAAGAATTTTCGGCGACAACTATGTACCACGATTATGCAGTCAGTGAGACATTGTTCCATTGGCAAAGCCAAAATGCGTCTCATCCTCGCACAGGCCGAGGCCTAGGCTATATTGAGCAAGCCAGAAACAAAAAGACATTTATTTTGTTTGTCAGAGAGCAAAGCAAAGACCAATACGGAAAAGCGATGGGATTTGTAAACTTTGGCCCAGTTAAGTTTGTGCGTTATGAGGGAGAAAGGCCAATGAACATTACTTGGAAACTAGCGCACCCAATGCCTTCATTCATGTGGACAGAAACGGCAAAATTGGCTGTGGGTTAGAAGTTATGAGGACCTTACTACGTTATTCAAAACAACAGCAAGGCCAAGAAATTAGCGAACGAAATTAAATTAATCCGGCTTTTTTCTCTTCGTATTGCTCTTTAGTCAATACGCCTTTTTCAAATAATGAATGCAGCTTTTCTAATTGTTCTAGGTTGTCGCTGTCGTTGGCGTTACCAGACTTAGAAAGGGCAATTGATGAATTCTCTACACCTAGTTTGGCATTGGCTTCTTCGACCATTTTGAAGGTGAAATACACATCGAGCATCCACCAGATAAACCAAACCCCTAAGAATATCCAACCCACAAAAAAGAGCATTGTGACCCATCCGACGATAACTAAAGCTAATTGAGTCAGGGCAGTTTTTGTATGACCAAGATAAAGGCGGTGAGCGCCAGCCCAACCTGAGAACCACCACAATAGGTAAGCTACGAGTGTATTCTTGCCTACGATTTGTACTTTAACATTCATATTTTGTTCGCTCATTTACATCTCCTATTTTAAATTGAGCTTCCATGTACTTATATCTACTTGATCACAACTAACTGATTTTCTAATAGATATTAACAATTTTTAACAGGTTGGTACCCAAAAGACAACAAATGTTAATTAACCTAACCCAACATCCCAGCCTCTATCGCCACAAACTTATCAACACTGCGAATTAGCAGGTTTGCAGTAAGCTTTTCGACACCATAAACCATTGTTGTGATTGGGTGTCGTTGTTTGATGGTGCGCATCAGCAGTTCGAAGTCGCCGTCGCCAGATAATAGAA
>NZ_CEYNSH010000088.1:0-2741 GCF_982872775.1 Psychrosphaera sp.
CTTACCAACCTATAAATGGAATTTCCCTTGAAGTTAATAATTAGTATCTCAACTCTGTTTCTTCTTACTGGTTGCTTCAATTTATTAATTGAGACAACAGATGTAAGAGGTTACGTTAGTATTGAACAACAAAAGTTTGCAAAAAGTACTAACTTCTCACAAAACGCTGTAACAAAAGTCACTGGAGCTAAAGTCTGCTATCTGCAGGAAGACTTAGATTGCGACGACGCAGCCTATTATGGCAAGAAGCCAGATGAACGTCTGCATATCTACTTCCCATCATCGATAAACCGTGGTTCAGATGTCCTCGCGACAGAAGTTATTGATGATTTGGATACCCTTTATGTTGAATACAAAAGGCCTTCTCGGAAAGCTGTGAGAGGTGAGGTTAGGGCGCAACCGTTGCCTTCATTAAATCTCAGTGGTGTTCAGTTTACTCCTAACAATACGTTGGCAATTGTGAATTTATCAAACGAGGCGTTTAACTTAGTTGATGTCGCATTCGACATTGGTGAAGATTGCGATGGTACGCTATTAAAAAGTCAGTTCTCTTTCCGCAAAATCTCAAAACGAGATTTTGAGCTTGAATATTACGGAGATAGCTTTAATTGGCCGCTTAATTGTTTTGTCAAAGTGACTGGCTACTGGGAGATTTATGAAGTAAAAGGATTTGAATCCCCACATGACGGGATAATCGTCTTGGATTACAAGGAAGACACCCTAATTAACGCCAAATTAGACTGACTTTGCTTTACTCCCATCTCACAACGCGTTTAAAGTAAGAATAGCTAATTCAAACAATAGAATAATTACAATAAAAGAAAGGTTTATATAGATGCAGAGCTTAATTAAACGAACGCTTATTTTATTAGCTTGTTTGCCCGGCTTGTTGCTGGCGCAAGTAACAGTAATAGAGAACGTGAAAGGCTATACCTACACTACACAAGAAACGTTGGTGACCTTTAGCACTGTAGCTTTCAAAAACAGTAAAGTTTTGGCAATTGGTGACAGTCAGTTAGCGTCGCAATACCCAAATGCTAAAGTTATCAATGGCAAAGGGAAAACGATGATTCCAGGTATAGTCGATGGCCATGGTCATCTACTTGGATTAGGTTTCAATAAGCTAAATGTAGATGTTCGCGATCTTAAATCTGCTAAGGCTACGGCACAGAAAGTTGCTGAGTACGCGTCCAAAAATAAACAGCTTACCTGGATAAAAGGAAGAGGCTGGAATCAAGAAATTTGGTCTGATAGTCGCTACCCTACTGCAAAGCAGTTAGACGAATATGTCAGTGATAGACCTGTTTATCTTAGCCGTGTCGACGGCCATGCAGCTTGGTTAAACACTAAAGCGATGGAGTTGGCAGGGATTACTCGCGATACGATTTCACCGGCAGGTGGAGAAATAATCAAAGATGAAAACGGTGAGCCAACGGGTGTTTTAATTGATAATGCCGAGAGCCTTGTGATGGCAAAGATACCCGCACCGACGCAAGACGAAATGGCCTTGGCGTTAAAAACAGCGAGCGAGCATCTATTGTCACTAGGCATTACTAGTATGCATGATGCTGGCATTGATCAGGACACCTATAACCTGTACGTAAATAAAGCCGCCAACAATGAATTGATGGTTCGAATCTACGGTATGTTAGCGGCAACCGATCCTAATCTAACTGACATGTTGAAAGCTGGTTATGTGAAGGACGACAACGACTTTTTATCAATACGAAGTGTTAAAATTTATGGTGATGGAGCATTAGGGAGCCGCGGTGCTGCGTTATTAGAACCATATCATGATGATAGTCACAATAAAGGTTTGTTGGTGACTTCAAAAGATAAGTTAACGCCATTATTCGACACGATTTTAGACCATCGTTTTCAGATAAACATTCACGCTATTGGTGATAGAGCGAACCGCATTGCACTAGATGAATTCGAAAGAGTATTTAAGGCACCGGAGGCCTCTTTGATCAACGGAGAAGCATTAAGGCACAGAGTAGAGCATGCTCAGGTCGTTCATGTGGAAGATATTCCTCGTTTCAAAACGTTAAACATAATTCCTTCTATGCAGCCGACTCATGCCACTTCCGATAAAGATATGGCTCCAAAAAGAATCGGTGAAGAGCGATTAAAAGGTGCATATGCATGGCAAAGCTTTATCAAACAAGGGACAAAAATTGTTGCGGGTTCCGACTTTCCAGTAGAGCTAGCAAATCCGTTCTTTGGTGTTCATGCAGCTGTTGCACGTCAAGATAGAGATAATCAACCCAAAGGTGGTTGGTTAATGGGAGAAGCGATGACTATAGAGCAAGCTTTCAAGGCATTTACGATAGATGCTGCATTTGGTGCACACCAAGAAAATATTATTGGTGGATTACAAGCAGGAAAGTACGCTGACTTCGTTTTACTAGACCGTGATATTTTCAAGCTAGACGCTAAAGACTTATGGAAAACTAAAGTACTCGAAACATGGGTTGCTGGTAAACAAGTCTTCAAAGTAAAAGACTAACCCTTTGTTTGGGAGTGTGGTTTATAACTTGCCACATCGACTTGAAAGGTTTTTATTGCGTCATTATAACAGTTAAGTATAATGGCGCTCCCGCTTTTATGATTCCCTTAAAAACTAAGACTTCACAAAAGTGGTGTATGTGTTTGTTGTGTAAATAATAAACATGATGGATGTTGTTGCAGGGGCGTAGTTCCAATTGGTAGAACAGCGGTCTCCAAAACCGATGGTTGGG
>NZ_CEYNSH010000089.1:0-2546 GCF_982872775.1 Psychrosphaera sp.
CTTACTTTAGCAAAACAACAAAAGCGTGAAGCGCATATAATTGATGCGCTTCAAGATATGGTCAACCAAGCCAGTAAAAATTTATAACTATAGTGGTGCCTTAAAAATACTCGTTAATATGAGCTTCAAAACGTTTGAAGTCGTTTTCAACATCCGCATTTTTCATCACGTCAAAGCTGGCAAAGGTTGGCATTGGCTTCATGCCAAAAAATTTGAAGTTCATGTGCGTTGGGAACATCAGATCGTCAACTGATTTTCCTTCAAAAAACTCTGACGCGTCGTTAAAGGATTCTTCTGGTGCATTAAACGTCAGTGACATCATGTATTTAGTGTCGGTTAATGTGCCGCCGGTTCCATAGTTTTTCTTTGGTTCTTCTGCTGTACGGCCGTCGCCATTACATAACGCACCGCCCATACCAGCGGTATACACTTCATCCATGTACTTTTTGAATGACCAAGGAACACCCATCCAATTGACCGGTGTTTGTAAAAATACGATATCAGCCCATTGATGCAGTTCCAGCTGCTCATTTACGTCATACTCGTCACTCATAGTCACGGTTCGGATGTCATAACCCTTTTGTTCAAGGATGGTCATCGCCTTATCAATTAAGGCGGCATTCAGCTTTCCTTCTGAGAAAGGGTAGTATTGGTGGGCATTAATAATTAATACGTTTTTTGAATCAGTAGTACTCATTTTGTAACTCCAGGTTATTGCCAGTAAAAAATAAGCAAGAGAAACGTTCTCTAACTCAACTCTATTGTGGTATATATTAGTAACCTGATTTAAACTATCAATTAGTATACTTTTGGTAACCTGGTTTAATTGTGAGGAGTTTTTATGGAAAGTGTTGTAAAAACAGATAGTAAAGGTCGAAAAAAAGTTTTAAATGTTTGCACCGAACCCTGTGCGATTGAAAAAGGCATGCGACTAATCGGCGGAAAATGGAAAGGCTCAATTATTTATCACCTCAAAGATGAGCCAGTCAGGTTTAATGATTTAACGCGTATGCTCGGTGGGGCCAGCAAAAAAATGGTCGACCAACGCTTAAAAGAGCTAGAGAGTGAAGGCATGGTAACTCGCAAAGTGATAAGCGATAGGCCAGTCGCAGTGACTTACGAATTAACCGATTTTGGCCGGACCGCACTGAGTATCTTAGACGAACTGAGAGTTTGGTCAGAGTCCCACAAAATATAAGGCTAGTCATTTGAATTACTTAGCTCACCTTTATTTAGCCCAACCCACGGCAGATTCTCACTTTGGTAATTTGCTCGGTGATTTTGGCGGTATAAGGAGTGTAAAAAGTTTGCCAATGACAGTAAAAAGAGGGCTGGATAATCACTATCTGGTTGATAAATTTACCGACAATCACCCACTCGTCAAAGAGGCCAAACGCAACTTTTCTCCCAGACGAAAACGCTTTGCTGGTATTGCCATTGATGTTGTGTTCGATCATTTTTTGATTCAGCATTGGGAGCGTTTTAACCAAACGCCGCTAGAAGATTTTAAAGCCCATAGCTATCAACTATTACGCCACCGAATTGCCGATATGCCGCCGCGAATGCAAACCGTGGTGACTAAGATAACCAACAACGACTGGTTTAAAGAATATGAAACCACATCAGGAATTGGCATTGCTTTGGATAATATCGCAAGGCGAATTCGCTTTGCTAATCACTTCTCCGGTGCGATTGAAGATATCGAACGTAACTATGATGATTTTGAAGCGGTGTTTTTAGAGTTTTTCCCGCAGCTCATCAACCACGTATATTCTAATGCGATTGAACAGCAAAGCGAGGAAAAGGATTGATGTGAATAGATTCGTTCTGGTATTTTTTCTACTCTTCTCATTTCAGGTTGTTGGTAAAGAAAACTATTGTTTGGCTGAAAAATTAATGTTTCAGGACCAAGAAAAAATAGGGTTTAAGCCATTATATCAGGGAATGAAAATATCTGATGAAACGCAAGGTTTTAAATTTGATTACCCCTCAAAGGTTGGTGAACACTGTGGTGCTTACAGCGCTACTTATACAGATGAGAATGGCTCTATCTTTGTGGTTCTCAGTAGTGAAAGAGTTATCATAGACTTGACAATTACTACGAAGCAAAGCACATGTGAAAGAGATGCAGTTGTAGAAAAAGCCAAGCAAGTACTCTCAGATTTGGAATATTTAGAGCCTTTCCACTACAAACTAGAAGAGTCTCAAAATGACAGCCCTTTGTATACCATCGGCCACCCAATAAAAGGCATTCTAATGGTTAAACCTAGTTGGGCAGTTAGTATTGGAAAAGACTATTGTTTTGATTAACGCTGTCTAGCTAGAGATTATGACCTTTTTAAGGTCAGTTTTTGGTACTTTTGAAGTTCGGCTAAGTACGTGCAGCGGCCACTCAGGAGTAAGGAGCGATACATCTGGAATACGCGACAACGATTGTTCGAACACCTAGAAACTAGTTTTGCAGAGGAAGCTGCTGTTACTACGAGACTATACTAGAAACTGTTATAGGTCTGATTGAAAAACCTCTTAATCGGTGCTATAAACAG
>NZ_CEYNSH010000090.1:0-2491 GCF_982872775.1 Psychrosphaera sp.
TCTTCTTCGTGCTCTTCATGACGCTCATAAAGTGCACCAATTTCAACACTGTTTGTGCCAATGTGAGGGCCAAATGATAATAACTCGGCAGCCGAAGGCGCTCGTGAACTGTGGGTAAATGAAATCGCAGCATTGTAGCCATCGGTAAAGTCATAAACCGCACCTAGAGAAACACTCATTGGAGTAAACGACAAGTCACTGATAGCTAAGTTATCAAATTCGTCCGAATCAATATTGACGTGTTCGACACGGGCACCAAGTTGAACAAGAACATCACCAAAATGCTTTTCTTCTAACAAGCCAAGTGCAACCGACGTTGATTGTGATGGTGGAGTAAAGGCTTCCTCGCCAATTGCTTCAAAGTCACTATATTTATAATCAAAAGTAACCGCACCGTGCCAGCCGCTAACTTCAGCAAGCATTAAGTCAGTGCGTAGTTCTAATGAATCGTTTTCGAAACGAGTACCAACTACATCGCCTTCAATTTCTTGGTGTTCATAGTTCGTCACACCCAAACGAGTGTTAATTCCCGTAAACCAAGTATTTTCAAAAGTAAGTTCACTCATCAATTGAACACGGGTTTGTTTTAAATCACCTTGAACTGACTCTTCGCCATGTTCGTCTGCATGTTCTGCGTGTTCTTCCGCTGTTTCACCTTCGTGAGATTCTTCATCGTGTCCGCCATGCGCACCGTGATCGTGGCCTGGAATACCGTATAATCGGTCCAGATAGCCCACACTAACCCCAACAAAACCGTTATCTAACATCAGACTACCACCAACATTAAAACCTTTTGCTCTCGCGGCGCTATTGTCTAATGTGTAAGAGTCCATGTGTTCGTCATGATCTTCATCATGATGCTCATCGGCATGACCTTCTTCATGATGTGCTTCTTCATGTTCTTCATGCTCGTCGTGATGCTCCGCCTCAAGCTCTGGCATCCCCGGAACTTCATAGTCGTCGCCATCGCGATAAAAACCATCAAAATGCCAAACAAAGTTACCTGTTGTCGTTGTCAAAGCAGCTGAAACTTCATTTTCATCTGCAACACTATTGTGACTAACTTGAATCTCACCAGAATCTTCTCGTTCACGAGGAATTCGGTTATCAACCACATTTACCACACCGCCGATGGCTCCACTGCCATAAAACAACGTCGCTGGACCGCGTAATACTTCAATTTGCTTAACCGTGCTAGTTTCAGTTGAGACAACATGGTCAGGACCAACACGAGAAGTGTCACCTACATCTAAGCCGTTTTGCGCAATCATTACACGTGGACCATCAAGACCACGAATAATAGGCGTCGAGCTCACAGGGCCGTAATAACTAGAATGAACCCCAAGCTCTGCTTTTAAGGTTTCACCTAACGTTGATGCGTGTTTGTTATCTAAATCTTGGTCACTTAATACAGTAATAGGCGTTGCTGACTCTAGAGTCGAGCCATGAAGAGGCGTTGCAGTCACATCGATACGTTCAATCAATGCTTTAGAGAGAGTTAAAGTATAAAACTGGTTTTCGTCAGATAAATTGTTGTCTGTTAGGTTAATCGTGGCGTGATTATAGCCCGGCGCAACAACATGAAGCTCATCAGCGTGGTTTATCGCTTCCGTTATGAAAAACTCACCTTTTTCGTTTGTTTTAACCAGCGCAGTACTGCCGTGTAATTCGATTTTGGCATTCGCAATAGGATTACCAGACTGATCGACAACGCGGCCTTTAACCGAATGTTCTGCAGAAGCTGTATGTGATACAACACCAAGTGAAAACGACGCTGCTACCGCAGCAGCAACCAAAGATGACCTAAACATTAACCTATTCTCCAAATACAACGTGATCGTTATCTTCTACCGACCCTGAAATGATACGGTATATCATAACGATAAAAGTTAATATGTAAACTACAAAATAGCGTCTGAGCACTTATTCCATCGGTTTTAAGATTAATGAACAAAAAAGCAAGACTGGTAAAAAATGATCTAGATCAAGCTATTCATCAAAACAGGCAAACCTTGCCCGCGCTCAGCTCCAGAATATGATTTAGATCAAATCAAATTAGCTTACAAAACCTATCCTCAAAGCATCAAAGAAAAGAGGAGAAACATCATGTTTACTGACTACAACTTCGAATCAATGTTTCGTGACTTTATGCAAGACCCAGTGCTGTACATGAGCTTTGGGATCTTAGGCCTAACAATCGGTCTGATGGTGTTTTATTTGTGGTATTTTGTGAAGAATGTGATGGAGTCTGAGGGTTAGAATTCAGACCCTTGATGCCTTTACCTAATTTATAACGTTAGACGGTTGTTGGCTTGTGTAGGGCGAATAACCGTCTTGTTTTAGCAAGCTGATTTAAAACGCGTATTTGTACGTAACTTCTATGCGGTTGTCTTTGCGCTCACGACCACGGCGGCCGTCCTCATTTTCAAACCTTCTAAAACCCAAAGTCCCCGTCGCTTTACGCGTCATTCTTCGCTCTAGGCTGATGCTA
>NZ_CEYNSH010000091.1:0-2461 GCF_982872775.1 Psychrosphaera sp.
ATTCATAAATACAGCGAGCTAACAAAGTGTTTAGACAAACTCGATCACGGTCAGCTTTCAGACTTTGAACGTGAACAAGTCAGTCAGCGCATTGCGGTGCTCATTGCTCAAGCTTGGCATACCGACGAAATAAGAGCCGCGCGCCCGACGCCTGTTGATGAGGCAAAATGGGGCTTAGCCGTAATTGAAAAAAGCTTGTGGTTTGCGGTTCCTAAATTTATGCGTGAGCTAGAAAACAAACTAGAAGATAACTTTGATGTCTCACTTCCTTTAGACTCTGTACCCGTTCAAATCAATTCTTGGATGGGGGGCGACCGCGATGGTAATCCATTTGTTACCTCTAAAGTCACTCAGGAAGTCTTGTATTACGCAAGACACAGAGCCGCACAATTGTTTGCTGAAGATTTAGAAGTCTTATGTGCAGAGTTGTCGATGACGCAATGCAGTCCGGCGCTGCAACGCACTTTAGAAGCTCAGTTAGAGCAACAACAGCAAGACAGAAATTATTCAAAAGCAAAAGCGTACGATTTGAAAGAACGTGGTTTGAAAGAGCCGTATCGAGCAATCCTAAACCCATTGCGCAAAGCGCTTTTAGCAAGTGAAGCAAGCCTTGCAGATGCCTTAACGGCCTTTAATAGCAAAGACAGCGGAGCTGTCGAAACACCGACTTTTGTGTCTCAACAAGAGTTACTTGAGCCATTGATGCTGTGTTACGAGTCGTTATTGGAATGTGGTATGAGCGTCATTGCCAAAGACAAGTTATTGGACACGATTCGCCGTGCGCACTGTTTTGGGGTGCATTTACTTAAATTGGATGTACGTCAGGACTCAGAACGTCATCTAGACGCCATTGCCGAAGTGACTCGTTATTTAGGTTTAGGTGACTACAGCGAATGGAGTGAAGAAGAAAAACAAGCTTTCTTAATTAAAGAGCTAAATTCAAAACGTCCACTGTTCCCAAAGAAGTGGCCTTGTTCTGATGATGTTCAGGAAGTGTTAGATACCTGTAAAACCATTGCTCAAAACGAGCCAGATGCGTTTGGTATATACATTATTTCGATGGCGACTTATCCGTCAGATGTACTTGCGGTTAAGTTGTTATTAAGTGAAATGGGCGTAGATTGGTCTATGCCAGTCGCGCCGTTGTTTGAGACGTTAGATGATTTGAATGGCGCAGAAGAAACCATGCAAGCGCTGTTTGATATTGATTGGTACAAAGAGCAATTGGCAGTCCCTCTCGATGAAGCGGATAATGCTAAATCAAACGTCAAACAATACGTGATGATTGGTTATTCTGACTCTGCTAAAGATGCTGGTGCACTAGCGGCTGGTTGGGCGCAATACGCCGCACAAGAAAAACTGATTGCATTGGCAGATAAACACAATGTCGGACTTACGTTATTCCATGGCCGTGGCGGTACTATTGGCCGAGGTGGTTTACCGGCCTATGAAGCGATCCGCTCACAACCACCAGGTTCATTAAAAGGTGGCTTTAGAATTACTGAGCAGGGCGAAACGATACGCTACAAATTTGGTAATTCGACGCTGGCAAACCAAAGCTTATCGCTGTACGCAAGTGCGATTATCGAGTCAATGTTATTGCCTTCACCTAAACCAAAACAAAGTTGGCGAGATGCCATGACAGAAATGGCTGCCACAGCTCGTGATAACTACCGAGGTTTGGTGCGTCATGACCCTAACTTTGTGCCGTACTTTAGAACGGCAACACCAGAGTTGGAACTAGGCAAGTTACCTCTAGGCAGCCGTCCGGCTAAACGTAAACCAAACGGTGGTGTAGAAAGTTTACGTGCCATTCCATGGATTTTTGCATGGGCTCAAACACGAATGGTACTTCCTTCGTGGTTAGGTGTGATGCCTGCGATAAAAGACTATATCGACAATCGCGGCACAGATACTTTAGATGAGATGCTTGAGCAATGGCCGTTTTTCCGCTCTCGTTTGTTGATGTTGGATATGGTTTTCCATAAAGCTGATGCGGACATTAGTGCAGCATTTGACCAACGATTGGTACCAAAGGAACTATTGCCAATTGGTGAAGGCTTGCGCCAGCAATTAAACGACAGCGTTACACTGCTTCTTAAGTTACTCAAACAAGAGGAAGTCATGGAAAGCGACCCACAAGGTAAAGAGTCCATGCAAATCCGCTCTGCTTACCTCGAGCCATTACATTATTTGCAAATAGAGTTGCTGAGTCGTATTCGTCAAAATGATGAGGACTTACCGATGAACTCTGACTTAGAGCAAGCCATGATGGTGACCATTGGCGGCATTGCGATTGGTATGCGAAATACGGGGTAAGCCCTTGTAAAAATACAAGTAGGTCAATGCTATGTAGGAGCAGGGTATCTCTCTTGTTCCTAATTTTGATGAAGCTACTTGTGAACTTTTTTCAGTTTTAATAATCAGAAGGCTCTATGAAAACAGAGCCTTTTTTATTGGA
>NZ_CEYNSH010000092.1:0-2423 GCF_982872775.1 Psychrosphaera sp.
TGCTTGGTAAGCTCTACACGTTGCTCGGCCAACTTGAGTAAGCGACTCGCTTCGATGGCATCAAACCAAGCAGTGATAACATTCGCAATTAAGTTTTGTTTTGCCTGCTCAAAGCTGGCCTGAGCTGCCAGGTACTCCAATTGGGCTTTTTGTTCTGCGTCTGAGAGTTTTTGCCACAAATCCAGTTCAAAACGAATATCCAAACCGGCTTCAAATTTATTACCAATTTGGCTTTCGCCAGTTTTATTTCTCCGTCCTGACAAGCCTGCTTCGATTGATGGCCAGAGTGCCGAGTTTGCGATGGTTAGGGCCTGACGTTTTTGCTGTACCGCATAAAACTCTTGTCTAAGTGAAAAATTTGTTTCCAGTGCGTGATTCAAAAACTTCCGAAACTGTGCATCATCGAACACATATAAATGATGACTTATTGACTCAACCCCATTTGTCGTTGAATCATTGGTATCTGGAAAAAGCGCAGCTTTAAATTCCGATTGCCACATGACCGGAACATTGTCCGGCTGCTTTACCCGTTTGTTGTCTAGGTAGTTACTGCTACAAGCCGACAAAGTCGACAGTATCACCACAGACAACACCATGCGTTTTAGCTTGGCCACTGATTTATCCTCGAAGTTAATCCTTTCATGGACGATATACGTCATTTTTCTACGATAGATTAGACAACGAGGAAACTACACAGACAAAGTACTTTACATTTGCTTACAAACTTCACAGCCGAATGAACAAAAATTGGCGTTGGATGAAAGCCATTTAAAACTTAAGTAACCGGTTACTACCTAGTTTTCCTAAAATACAAAAATGTCGTCTACACTTTTAATGTTAATTTGTACTTTATTTTTAGGGGGATAACTTGCAGATAACCAAAAAAGTTGTAAGCCACATCGAACGGTTTACTTCTTTGCAAGATCAAGAACTCATTGCGTTTAGCTTACTTCAAAGCGTAGAGGACATCATTGCGCCGCCCTTCCAATGTATTATTCGCCGAACAAATTCAGGAGAAATCGCCAGTCAGTTCTTATTAAAAGGTGATAAAAAAGAGCACAAAACAACTGGCATCGATATACCAGAGCGCTTCGCAACAATGCTCAATGAGCTTTCAAGCCTAAACGCCGAAAGCCACACTGAAAAAGTCGACAATAACTACTATTTTGTATTAATGATCAATCACTCGCCCAACTCTGACCTGATTTACCTAATGGAACGAGATAGGGATATAGATAAGTTTGAGTACGATTTATTATCCGGGCTATTTCAAGTGTTCAAAAATTTCATCGACTTGATCATAGACTCACAAACCGATCAACTAACTGGCCTTCTCAACCGCAAGACCTTTGATAACGCAATAACTCGATTTTGGGAGTACGCAAACCCCGTCCAATACTCAGGCACAGAAAAGCGTATCACCACAGAAAACGAACAAAACTATGTCGTCGTGTTTGACATAGATCACTTTAAGCAAATCAATGACAACTATGGCCACCTATTTGGTGATGAAGTCCTGATTTTGGTCGCTAACGAACTGCGTGACTCTTTTAGAGGCGATGATTTTTTGTTTCGGTTTGGTGGAGAGGAGTTTGTTTTGTTGCTCAAAAGCATCACCCAAGAAAACTGTGAAGCGTTGCTAAACAAAGTCCACCAACGGATAGCAGAAACCAAGTTCCCCAATATTCAACAACTGACCATAAGCAGTGGCGTTTGTGCATTAAAAGACAATATCTTTTACATGACGATATTGGACTATGCAGACAAGGCACTTTACGAGAGCAAGAAGAATGGTCGCAATCGAGCTACATTTTTTGATATTGAAAAAGAAGTTGAAATCAAACATGAGATTACCGGCGACATTGACTTGTTTTAAGACATAAAAAAACCCCGACTGTTTAGGTCGAGGTTTAGTTATTGGTGGAGCTGGCGGGAGTTGAACCCGCGTCCAGAAAAGGTCACCCTTTGGTCCTACACGCTTAGTCTCATTATTAAATTCACCTCACTGCTGCGAATGGACACGCCACAATAAAGCTATCCTGATTTAAAATTCGTGGGTTGCCTCTCAGGCGGGAGTCGCGCCACTATTCCGTTTGGTTTTTGATCTTATGTGATTCCCCGTCTTACGGACGGAAGCTAGGGCATAAGAGCTCTGAGCAGGTTATTAAGCTGCTAGTGCGTAGTTTTCGTCGTTTGCGACTATTTTTTTGCGGCTTTTTACGAGGCCAACCGCCCCTCGACGTGCACCTCCGGAATCATCAATCCTGTCGAATCCTGAATCAGCCCCTTTAGAAGGGTCGGTATAGATGTCACGTTAAAACACGTTACATCAATGCAATTATAATTCTGGAACCAACGACTAATGCCGTATTGGTGTAAAGCTAAGTGTAACGTCTTTTAATCATTATCAAAAGCCGTTTTTG
>NZ_CEYNSH010000093.1:0-2399 GCF_982872775.1 Psychrosphaera sp.
AAAGTCGTTACCCGTGGTGCTTTTTTTGTCGCCTCAGAGATAGCTAAAGGCGGTTTTGATCCGCACAATCATTAAGGAGGGTAATCATGTTTAATCGAATTATTGATTGGTCTATTAACAACAGATTACTCGTGCTAATCGCGTTGTTTGCATTAATTGCAAGTGCTGTTGTCACCATACCTAAGTTGAACTTGGATGCGTTTCCAGACGTTACAAACGTACAAGTTGCTGTTAATACTGAAGCGCCGGGTTTAGCCGCAGAAGAAGTAGAGCAACTTATCACATATCCAATTGAAGCTGTGATGTACGCATTACCAGATGTAGAACAAGTGCGCTCTATTTCAAAAACAGGTTTGTCGGGTGTCACTGTAGTCTTTAAAGAAGGCACGGATATATATTTTGCAAGACAATTGGTATTTGAACGCTTACAAGCTGCGAAAGAGCTTATACCTGCTGGGGTTGGGACACCAGAGATGGGGCCAAACACTTCTGGTTTAGGGCAAGTATTTCAATATTTGTTGATATCAGACGACACAAACAAGTATGACTCAATGGCGCTTAGAAGTCTGAATGACTGGATCATTAAACTGCTAATAATGCCTGTAGACGGTGTTACAGATGTGCTGTCATTCGGTGGTAACGTTCGTCAATACCAAGTTAATGTCGATTCTTCAAAACTATTATCCTACGAGTTAACCCAAGAGGATGTGGTATCAGCGCTTGAAAATAACAACGCCAATGTTGGTGGCTGGTACATGAATCGCGGTCAAGAACAGCTTGTTATTCGTGGTACTGGTTGGTTCGAAAGTGGTGAAAAAGGTATTGAAAATATTCAGCAAGTACCTGTGAAAACACTCAATGGTGTAGTTGTTACTGTTTCGGATGTCGCCAACGTAGGACTTGGTGCTGAGATCAGACAAGGCGCTGTCACTATGACCCGCAAAACGGAGAATGGCAATGTTGAGAACTTAGGTGAAGTGGTCTCTGGCATTGTATTAAAACGCATGGGATCAAATACCAAAGCGACGATAGACGGTATTAATGCTAGAACAAAGCTTATCAATCAGGCATTACCAGAAGGTGTGCGATTTGAGCCTTTTTATGATCAAGCTGACTTAATTGAAAAAGCCGTGGCAACCGTTGTTGAAGCCCTTACTTTGGCTTTTATTTTTATCACTATTGTGCTTGCTCTATTTTTAATGAATTTAAGAGCTACATTTCTGGTGCTCATTTCAATTCCAATTTCCATTGGTATTGCATTAATGGTGATGGCTTGGCTAGGTGTTTCAGCCAACTTGATGTCGCTTGGCGGTATCGCTGTAGCTATTGGCATGTTAGTCGATGGTTCAGTTGTCATGGTTGAAAACATGTTTAAACACCTAAACAGGCAACTAGAAAGCGGAAGCGCTGATGAAAGTATTGAAGCTAAACAAAAGTTAAAATTGGCAGGCAAAGAAGTTGCTCGCCCTATCTTTTTTGCGGCTTCAATTATTCTCGTAGTTTTTACGCCACTGTTTAGTTTTGAAGGTGTTGAAGCGAAGCTCTTTCAGCCAATGGCTATCAGCATTATGTTAGCTGTGATGTCAGCTATTGTAGTTGCTTTGTTTATTGTTCCTGCACTAGCCTCTTTTATGTTTAAGCGAGGGGTGACAGAAAGGGAAAGTTTGATTTTAAAACCTATCGATATTTTGTATCGAAAGTTATTGAAAATCGCATTAAAGCAAACTAAGTTTGTTGTGTTTGTGTCAATAGCTCTAGTCGCGTCGGCAGCGGCAATCATTCCACAAATTGGAACAGAGTTCGTGCCAGAGTTAGAGGAAGGAACGATCAACTTAAGAGTGACACTAGCGCCTTCTTCTAGTTTGGAAACAGCGCTATCTGTTGCCCCTATATTAGAAGAAAAGCTAATGGCTTTCCCTGAAGTGACTTACGCATTGAGTCGAATTGGCCGAGCAGAAATTGGCGGCGACCCAGAGCCAGTTAACAACATTGAAATCTACATTGGTCTTAAGCCTGTTTCAGAATGGACAAGCGCCTCTAATCGTTATGAGTTGCAAGATAAAATGAAGCGCTCATTAGAAGAGTTTCCGGGATTGTTACTAAATTTCTCTCAGCCTATTGCTACTCGTGTAGATGAGTTGTTATCAGGGGTTAAAGCGCAACTTGCCATTAAATTATTTGGCTCTGATTTACAGGTGCTAGCAAATAAAGGGCGAGAAATTGAAGCTGCGATTAAGTCAATTGATGGTGCAAAGGACGTTGCACTTGAACAGATTGCAGGTGAAGCACAACTTGTTATTGCTCCTAATAGGCTTGAGCTTTCTCGATATGGTTTATCTGTTGGTGATGTCATGGAAGTAGTTCAAGACGGTATTGGTGGTGTTGAGGCTGGACAAATT
>NZ_CEYNSH010000094.1:0-2352 GCF_982872775.1 Psychrosphaera sp.
GTTGTCCAATTTCCTGGCTCATAGTCTTGAAAGTAGCTTTTGTCGTATTTAGGCAAATTCTGATATTCGATATTAACCCTAAATTTATGGTTTATACGGTAGTCGATTCCGACCCCATAAACTAAGCCCTGACTCAATTCAGACCATTCGCGCCTCCCTTCTGCCGGTTCATATTCACCAGTTAAGTCGTTTAGTACACTGACTGGCGTATAGTCGACCAGCTTTGTATCACTGTACCCAAGTTGCAGAGTGACGGATGTGTTGTCTGTTAGAGGATAACGGCCTTTTGTTAAAAATACGTATTGCGTGTCGATTTCTTCGGTGAAGTGATAGTCGCTGTTACCAGTGGTGTATAGATCATAACCACGACGACCTTTGCCGATTCTTGCTTCTATGGCCCAATGTGAACTGAGTTGATATCCAAGCGTAGCGAAAATAGTATCAAATGATCGGTCATTAAGATCAAAATCAATGTCATGGTTGCCAACACTCGCACCAACATAAAATGTATCTGCGTCGAACAGTGTCGAATTAGCTAATTCAGCTTCCTCAGATATAGCTGCGTTAGACAATACCATTAGCCCTGCAGTAAGACAGGTTTGCATCAATCGCTTCATTTTATTTCCCTAAAATACATATCCATAAAACGCTATTTAAAACTGTGCCGCCCTGCGTCAAAACAGCACAAAAATGTAAGCTAAATAGTTGTATAAAACGGGATGGTATTCAAGAGTTAACGCTTTGTTTAGTAATGAATTTTGTAATATTTTATGTGGTTTGTAACTCAGTGTTATCAAAACGTTGGTTTTGGTTACAATTTAATAGCTTTCGGTTCACCGAGAACAAATAAAGGTGATGATTTAATTTTTGAATCATCACCTTACTAAGGCTTATCGACACCAAAACTACACTAAACTCTGACAAAATTCATTTAGTTGGAAGTTGTAGGTTGACTCTTTTTCTAATTGATTAACACTAGAATAAAACATTCCCTCGTAGGTCATGCCTAAATAGTTAAACGTTTTAGCAAAGACCGCTTCAAAACAATCTGGTGGTTGAATGTCTTTTCCAGTTCCAAGCAAGGCCGCTTTCTTTCGCTTTAGAGCTTGGCCTTGTATGTTGTCCTTTTCGAGTAAGTCAGACAATCGGTCTAAGAACGTTTTCATTTGTGCACTGGCGGTATACCAATACATAGGAGTGGCTAAAATGATGCGGTCGTATTGAATTACACCCCGTATTAATAACTGAAAGTCATCGTCATAACATTGATCGTATCGATACGGGCCGATTACATAGTCGTTTAAATCAAAAACTGCTGCATTAAGCGCCTTTGCAACTGTTACACATAGATTGGCAGTATTCCCGTTTGAGCGGCTAGAGCCTAAAATTATCACTGTTTTAAACATTTTAATTCCTTTTAGTTTGGGTTAAGCGTAGGTATTGCGCTCTTCTGGAAGGTCTGTCAGGTATTCAACGAATTCGACTTCATATCCGTTGGGATCAATAAAGTAGGCGTTTTTTCGAGAGCCAGGCTCAATTCCTTGTTTATCAACTTCAAAACCGGCTTGTTTTAGATTGTTTATAACTCCCGTTAAGTTTGACGTCACAAACGCAAAATGAGCCAATCCTAACGCGTTGGTATCTAACCGACGGTTTTCTCCCGTTCCATTATCATTAAGTGCTACGTAGTGGTAATCATCACCAAAGTGCAGCCAAGTTCTTTTAGTTCCATACCAATCGCTTTCCCCTTTACCTCTGACACGCCAGTGAGGGAAGGCGGCTTGATAAAAATTTAGTGTTTCGTTGAGATCTCTCACGACTAAGTTGATATGTTCTAAATGCATGTTTTTACTCCTTTGTTTCTTTTCTTTAATTTTTAGTCATGTTAAAACCTCAAGTTAAGTTGAGGTAAAGGGGTAATTTAAATTTTTTTAGGGGAAGGCATGAAATCAACAAAAATTGAAGAAGGTTGGACGGTTGGTAAAGTGGCCAAACGTTGTGGAGTAGCTGTGTCCACACTACATTTTTACGAACAAAAGGGACTAATTAAGAGCTGGCGCAATCAAGGAAATCAAAGAAGATATAAAGCTGATGTTGTCAGGCGTGTCTCAGTCATAAAAGCCGCGCAAAAGCTTGGCGTGACCCTGGAGGAGATAAAGCAAGGACTGGAAACCCTGCCAAATAGCCGTACACCTACCACAAAGGATTGGGAAGCGCTAAGCCATAATTGGCAGAACATGTTAAACCAAAAAATAGAGGGGCTTATTAAGCTGAGAGACTCATTGTCAGGGTGTATCGGTTGTGGTTGCCTATCTTTGACCAAATGCCCGCTCTATAACAGTGAAGACAAGC
>NZ_CEYNSH010000095.1:0-2009 GCF_982872775.1 Psychrosphaera sp.
AGACCTGAGCTATCAAGAACGACGAGACTTGTTTGTGACTAATTTGAAGGGTGAAAGAAGCGAATAAATGGATTTAGATAAATTTATAGACAGGGATGATTCTCAAGCACTATTTGCGATTCTTTGTTTGAGCACTAGCGTTTACAAAGATATTAAGAGTGTTTCTTCATTAAAAAAAGATTACGAGCATCTTATCTCTTTAGATTGTAGTGCTACGTTAAACTCTGACAGGAAAAAAGTTGCTCAGGTCACAGAAACAGATTCACAACACCTTGAACAACTTCTGTCATTGGACCCAGAT
The DNA here is from genome assembly GCF_982872775.1 of Psychrosphaera sp. Lineage (NCBI taxonomy): Bacteria > Pseudomonadati > Pseudomonadota > Gammaproteobacteria > Alteromonadales > Pseudoalteromonadaceae > Psychrosphaera > Psychrosphaera sp. The sequence continues at coordinate 302 of NZ_CEYNSH010000095.1, forward strand.
TTCACATTTGTAATTGGTGACCTCAACGATGAGAAGGATGGCATCAATCACAATTACCTGGTTAATCTAGCTGTTCAAAAAGGTCTTAAAGTCATTTCGATATTATCAAAACCAAAAGAATTGAATGAAGGCCTTACAAAGCAGCTCAATGCTGTCCATCATCCCTTGTTTTTTACTGATAATAACATTCAAAAACAGGACCATTCTGCCTTAGTCAAAAGCCTGTTTGCGATAATAGATATGCAAGCGACGCCTATTATGATTGGAGTTGACTTTGCCGATATAGTAAATGTGTTCAAATCTAATGGTTTAGGAAACTATTCTACGATTAAATTTGAAAACCCATCGCCAACAAAAGAAGACATATCTTCTGCATTTAAAACGTTGCCACACATTACCAGACGATTTGACCAACCAACAGCGATTCTCATTAATACTAGTTTGTCAGAAAGTCAGCTCGAAACCTTTAATATTGATTTGGCAACCGAGCTTGTAGAAACCTTTATGGAATCGATACATGGAAAATGGGATTTAGTTTTTGGCGTAACCTACTCGATTTCAACAAAAACAGGTTTCGATCTCAATATATTTACAACAGAGCTACCTAAAGATCACCCTTGGGTAAAAGAGTTAGAGTCCACAAATGCCTGACCGATAGGCTTGAATGGTTGTCTGCTTAAGACAAGGGGCGGACGTTGGTGTTGCTATTGTTGTAGGTCTGATTCGTGCTTAAATCGCTTGATAGGCGCATTTAATATAAATGACGATCAAAATCCATTTCTCGCCTTAATACTCTCACAATCAAGACCGACTCTTGCTGTTCCTTAAAAAAGACTACGTGTTTGTTATAGGTAATTCTCTTCAAGCCTTTGCTAATTTCATCTGCCGAGCGGCCTAGCTCTTTGTTTTCAGATATAAATTGAAACTTTTCATTTATTCCAAGTAGGTATTCTGTGGCTTTTTCAACGCCAAAGTTTAGAATTCCATATTCAAATATATCAGCCAAATCTCTATCAGCTTTATTAGAGAGAACAAACTTAGTCATGTAAACCAAGCTTTGTTTGTACACCTTTCATAATATCTTCAACAGAGCGTTTACTGACGCCACTTGCTAAGCCATCATCAATTGCAGATTGAAGGATACGAAGCTTATCATTACTCTGTTGATCCTTTCTAATAAGGTCTCTTACATATTCGCTGTCATTGGTGTAATCACCACTGCTAACGCGACTTTTTACCCAAGCATCCTGCTGCTCAGTAAATGTAATCGTCTTTCTTACTACTGCCATAACATTCACCTAAATTCATACTATAAGTGCAGTATAGTGCACGAATTACTAAATATATAGATTACAGTTGAGGAAACTAGGTACTTTTTGCTATAAGCTGAACTTTACAAACGTATTTGGTGCAGACCATTGGACTCTCTCGCTTCCAATGTCAGCTTCTCGCTCATAGCAGATCTAGTTTTGATTGCCCCTGAGTGGCCGCTTCACGTACGCAGCCGAAATCCAGTAAACTGCCAACAATGGAAGTTGAAGCTAATGTATCTTGATTACTGCTATTTGCTTTCCGCGACATCAATAAATAAACCACTTGCAAAAAGGTAGTATTTTACAAAAACAAAAGGGATGCGTTTATTTATTTTGAAGTGTGGAGTGTTACCTACGCCATATTTCAAAGGCAAAGAACCGCTAAGCTAATTGTT
>NZ_CEYNSH010000096.1:0-2008 GCF_982872775.1 Psychrosphaera sp.
TGCTTTTCTATTTGAAAAGTATGCAAAAGCCTCTCGAGTTATTCTTAGCTAAAACGTTTTAAGTTGTTATTGCATCCCACTTAGTGATTGAACACCTATAACCTAGTCCTTTAACTTATTCGTTTTAGTTAAACGCGGGTTAAATATGCTTAGTCAAAAACTCATCGAGTGCACGAAGCACTTGTAGGTGATAACGCTCGCGATAAAAACTATGTCCGGCCTTGTCTAGCTCAATATACTCAACCGTTTTGTTAGCGTCTTTAAGTGCTTCCAACATACGTTTTGATTGCTCATAGGGGACGACTTTGTCACGTGTACCGTGAATAAGTAGCACTGGGTTTTTTACTTTTTCGGCAAAATTAACCGGAGAAATAGAGTCCAAGTACTCTTCAGTTGCCAGTCCATTGGCCATCGCTCCGTTCCAATAAGACATCACCCAATGATCGCTGCCCACTTTTCGTTCCATCACTTCCATCATACGATTGAGGTCCGAAACGCCATTTATCGAAACTGCACATTTGTAAACGTCTGGAGTTTGAGTAATCCCAGATAAGGCTGCGTAACCACCGTAACTCATACCTACAATACAAGCTCGGTTTTTGTCCACGATGGCTTCTTCAGCAAAGAAGTTTAGCGTATCGATAAGATCGTATTGCATGCCAGTACCCCATTGACCTTGGCCTTTCATGATATGAGTAACACCAAAGCCACTTGAGCCCCTAAATTGTGGTTGAATCACCGCATAGCCTTTTGATGCAAACAACTGCGCCATCCAGTTAAAGCCCAAAGTGTCATGCGCTCGAGGGCCGCCGTGAGGAAACATAATCACAGGTAGTGGCTTGTCACCTTTGTTAAGAGGCAGGGTTAATAAAGTAGGAATGTCTGTGCCGTCACGGGCTTCAATCTCGAATTGACGGACAGGGTGAACCGACTCAGGGTTGATGTCTTCTCGAACTGAACCTAGTAAATCAATTCCACCATTTTTATATATAACCAAATCACCGGCACTCATTTCGCCGTCCATATATAAAATCATTTCTTCCCAGTTTTCACTGAAATCAGAAATGGCAAAGGTGTTGTTTGGTAGGGCTTTGGCTAAACCGCTCATACGAGCATTGAGCTTGGGATCAAAAAACTCATAACTCGGTTTAAATCCGCTAAATCGCACACCATAAACAACTTGATCCAAGCCTTTTACTAGCGACTCAACGTCTTTATCGGCACGTTCAAAAATTGGTTCACTCAGTGAGCCGTCCTCTAGTGATAGCTCAAAGACACTAAAGGTACTGGTTTCGGTGTTGGTGGTATTGGTTAAAAGTGACTTACTGTCTGGGGTCACACCTTCAAAAGAATACACAGGAATTTCTGCTCGGTATTTAAAGATCTCAACCCACTCGCCGTCTCTCCGAGCTTCGATTGAATGTTCCTTGTTGTCGTTACTGAATCGTTCACGAGCCAAAACATTGCCATCTTGGTCTAAGAAAAAGTTGATCGTATCGGCGGTGCCTTTTTGATAAAGCTTAGGTTTTCTTTTGTTCTCTAAGTCAACCTTGTAGAGGTTAAATTGACCCGGGTTTTTGAACGCCGTCATATAGGCAAACTTTTTATCTGGAGAGATCCCAACAATATTACCAAGCTGCGTTTGTCCTTTGAAAATACCAAAACCACGAGTTAACAGCTGATGAATGGATTTATCTTTGAGGTTAAATGCATAAGCACGACTGACATTGTATCGACCGCGATAACCAAGCATCTGTTGGTCAGAAAACACCTTAAAAACGAGTCTTTCTTCGTTCACAAAAGCAATATTCGTTGGCTGTACTTCTGTAACGTCGATTGCGCCAAGTAGCTGACCTTTTTGCAAATCGATGACCACAACGGCATCTTGATCAGACGAGGTATCGCGATACGCCAATCGCGTCCCCGAAGGCGAAATGGCCATCAAGCTTTTACTCGGTAGTTTGGCATAAGCCTCGAGCGCTTTTTGGCTAGGTTGAGCGTTGGCTGT